>JASJCY010000192.1 GCA_030065825.1 Nostocaceae cyanobacterium
ATAAAAACCTTTCTCTTATATATACCCCCAACAAGCAAATCTTCCTTCTGTTCCAAATCCATGTCAGTACTTACGAAAATGAAAAATTTCGTTTGCTAAGTGACATCAAAAACTCGAATACAGAGACTCAAAACAACGTCCGAAACGTTTTGATGCGAAAAATATATGTTTATTGCCAGGGAAATCCCATCTTTTTCATCTGTGAATACCATAAGGGAAACTATAGCACTAGAGTTTTGAGAAGGTTCGGTTGAGAATTCGATAAAACCTTCCCCTTATATATACCCCCAACAAGAAAATCTCCCTTCTGTTCCAAATCCATGTCAGCACTTACGAAAATGATAAATCTCGTTTGGGAAATTACATCAAAAACTTGAATACAGAGATTCAAAACAACCTAATTTCGTTTTCATGCTAAAAATATATGTTTATTGCCAGAGAAATCTTATAATATTTACAGTATCTGTGGAAGTCCTACTTTCTTCGGTTCGACAAACTTACCATCAAAACCAATAGTTTTATTCTCTACAGTTCTAGCTTTTGCTAAATCTGTGCGCAATTCAGCACGTTGCATTGCATCATCAATTCCACCCAAAATATAAACTAATAACCTCACAGCTAAATCTTTTCCAGCAACCTGTATGCGCTTTTTATTTGGGTCATATAAAACCCCATACCAGAGAGATTGGGGATACTCCATTCCGCTAAAACCACCTTGTCGATCAAATCTATGAAGCTTTTGAAAAACATCTTCTAAGGAGAAAACTTTTTGAAATATCAAGATTCCCAAAGCTTGTGCTAAAGCAACTTGACCAACAGGACGGAACAGCATATTACCTTCACCACTATCCTTTTCAAAATGAAATCTTCTTAATTGTGGTGTTTCCTCATATTCCAGTAATTTATAACTTGGTAAAGTTGCTAAATTATCAAACAAATCTCGAAAATCCTGAATACCTGATTCTAATTCCTCATCTTCTGGACGCATGGGAATTAAACCTTTATCTAATGGTTTCCAATGTGGATATTTATATCCCAAATATCGCTCAGACATTTCTTTTAAAGCTTGCAAAGTCGTCAAAACTGTTGACTTAGTTGCAACTGTTGCACTGTCCCAATTAACGCGGGGTTTTCTATCTTTTTTTTGTTCTAAAAGTGGGTGATTGACAGCAATTTTTCTGGCTACAATTGAAAAACCATCATCTTCATTCAACTGTGCTAATTGACCTTTACTTAAGGGAGAAGCCATGAGGTTAACATGAACGAAAATGGATCTTACCCTTCGTCTTGCTTGTTCTCGGGTTTCTCCCATCGTAACCGCTGAAATGAATTCTATCCCGATTTTTTCCTGGGGTAAGCTTTGTAAATAAGCAGGAGATACGCGATACTGTTCCACCAAATCATTAATAGTTAAAGAACTTCCATAAGGAGATTTATCCTTTTTGTAGCGTTGGAGTCTACCAGTTTTCAATAACTCCATTAAACCCTGTACCCCCATCAGTCGATGTTGACCATCTAATGCATAAATAGTTATATTTTCATCAGTAATATTTAGAAAACCAAATTTTCCTTCTTCATCCACAGGGGTAAATTGCGCAGCAGATTTTTTCGCTTGTCCCTTTTTATCCCACTCCAATGCTTTGGGATTATCTACCCAGGGTTGATTAATCACCACCAACACTGGGGGAAACTTGTGATGTTTTCTAACTGCTAAATACTGTACCAGAGGTGCTTGACGCGACCAATCAAGGGGACGTTGCTTAATTTCATCAATACTATCAGCGTCAATTTCGATATTGTCAGTTTTGGAATTATACTTATGATGTAACAGGGGTAAAGCAGATGCAAAATTGACCCTATCTGCAAACCATTCCAAGGTGACAGAACCCACATAAGCATGGTTACCACCCATCTCACTTTTTTGCACTAAAATCTGTTCGTCTGTACCAAGATACTGATTCAGCAGCGAAGCAAGTAACTTTTTATTCCGATTTTCTTGTTCGGTATACTGGCTAAAAATCTCAGCTATAGAGTCGGGTAATTTATCAGTCATTTTAATTTTGAAAAAGTCAAAAAATTAGCTCAATATTAGCACAATATAAATATATATAAAATCGTTTGTTGGTATATTAAGTTTTTAAAAACCATAATTTGTGCATTTTTATGTAATACTAGTTTTGCCGTTGTATATATCTCAAGTGTCAAATTATCTTCCTTGAGATATATCAAAGGTGTAGAGGTCAGCAAGCTATTTGCAATCATGTACTGTTTAGAGAGTATACAGACAAATGACCACAACCCAAAAAGCAAACAAGAAAAATCAAAGTCCTCGAAGTCAAAGGACTGTAGCAGACTTAGTGGAGGATATCCAGGCATTTACCACGGAAATACAAGAATTATATTGCTTGGATGAAATTCCCTGGGTATTAGGATACTCTGGGGGAAAAGACTCAACAGCTACTTTACAACTGGTATGGAATGCGATCGCAGCACTTCCACCACAAAAAAGAACTAAAACCATACATGTCATCACCACAGACACACTTGTAGAGAATCCCTATGTTTCTGCTTGGGTACGTAACTCCCTCAAACAGATAAAATTGGCTGCTGTTGAGCAAGAAATGCCAATAGAACCCCATTTATTACAACCAGAACTTAAAGAAACATATTGGGTGGGTTTAATCGGTAAAGGTTATCCCGCTCCGAGAAGAAAATTTCGTTGGTGTACGGAACGTTTAAAAATTAGTCCATCTAACCGCTTTATTCGGGATGTTATTCGGGTCAAAGGGGAAGCAATCGTAATTTTGGGTATTCGCAAAGCTGAAAGTTCACAACGAGCTAAGAGAATGAAAGAATGGGAAGCAAAGCGAGTGCGCGATCGCCTCAGTCCTAACATGAACTTGCCTAATTCTTTAGTTTACAGCCCCATAGAAAATTGGCGCAATGATGAAGTTTGGCTTTATCTAATGCAATGGGAAAATCCTTGGGGATACAGCAACAAGGATTTATTTACGATGTATAGAGGTGCTAGTCCTGATAATGAATGTCCTCTAGTTGTTGATACATCTACCCCTAGTTGTGGTAATTCTCGTTTTGGTTGTTGGGTTTGTACATTGGTGAGTGAAGATAGCTCACTATCTGCAATGATTCATAATGACGAAGAAAAAGAATGGTTACAACCACTGCTGGATTTTCGTAGGCAATTAGATATAGAAGAAGACCGCAATCGTAGAGATTTTCGACGTAGAACCGGAGACGTGCAACTGTATGAACGTAATATTGAAGGGGAAATTTCTGTAGAACCAATTCCTGGTCCATATACGAAAGAAGCACGGGAAGATTTGCTCAGAAAAATTCTAAATACTGAGCAGCAACTCCGACGTACAGCACCAGAAAAGATGCGCGATATTACTTTACTTACAATCGAAGAATTAAGCGAAATTCGTCGCATTTGGCTAGAAGAAAGACACGAATTCGATGATAGTTTACCCCGGATATATAAAGAAGTGACTGGGGAAGATTTTATTGACCCCCGTCCTGGTGCTGAAATTAGTCTTTTGGGTAGTGATGAATGGAGTGTTTTAGAAGAAATTTGTGATGATGACGCTATGCATTTAGAATTGATGGCGAAACTTTTAGATACGGAACGTCAATTCCGCAAAATGGCGCGAAGGGTAGGAATTTACGAAGCATTAGAACAGTGTTTTAAAACTAGTTCTCACTCCCAAGAAGATGCTATTAAAAATGCTCATCTGAAACGCGATTTAAGAGAAGCAGTAGATCAAGGAGATATTGCAAAAGTCAAACAACTTACATTAGGAGATGTGGATGTCAAAAATGATAAATCCCTAGAACAACAAGAGAATTTATCTCCTGAATCTACTAGCAAAGCGAAAAATTGGGCAAATATGAAATTTAAACCCAAAGATTAATAATTTGAGACTCTCTTTCTAGGAATAAAAAAATCTATCTTTATCATATGTCTTTCTTCGTGTCCTTTGTATCTACCCTGCGGAAAGGGTAAAGCGCTATATGGTTTTTTAATTAGTCCGTTTTAATTATCTTCAAGATAAGTCAGTAAATCTCTGCATCTAAGAGGATGTTTGGAAAGTCTAAAAGCTTACTTAAAACCTCTCTCCAAACCTCTCTCCTACTAGGAGAGATGCTTTGAAACCCCACTTCCAGCATTAAAAGTTTTTCCGCTTCCCTCTCCTTCTAGGAGAGGGTTGGGGAGAGGTAGGGAAGGGGGGAAAGGGGGGTTAGGTTTGGGAGGTTTTAATGTTAATAACAATACTTTTCAAACATCCTCTAATGGGTGAGACATAAATCTATAATTTAATCATGAAATTCCTCGAACTCGTCCTCCAAAATTTTGGTCCCTACGTGGGGAAACAAATCATCAACCTGGATACCAATATTGACTCCGAAAACTCCCATCCGATTATCCTACTTGGGGGGATGAATGGTGGTGGAAAAACCACCTTAATGGACGCTATTCGTCTCGCGCTTTACGGACATCGTGCTGATTGTTCTACTAGGAAAAGTTTGAATTATAATGATTTTCTTACCCAGTGCGTAAATAATAACGCCAATCCTGTTGAAAAAACCCGCATTGAATTATTATTTGAACACATCGAAAACGATAAACCAATTAAATACCGAATAGTACGCACTTGGGATAAAAATCCTAAAGATGGAAAAGATAGTTTAGGAATTTTAGAATTAACTAATACCAGAAATGATGAATGGTCAAAACAAGAATTAGTCAATACCTGGGATGATTATATCGAAAATCTTTTACCTTTAGGAATTTCCAATTTATTTCTATTTGATGGTGAACAGGTAAAAGAACTTGCAGAACAAGAAACACCACCAAAAGTTGTTTTTGAAGCAATTCGTTCCCTTCTAGGGTTAGAATTAGCGGAACGTTTAGCTGTTGATATCGATATTCTGGTCAACCGCAAACGCAAGGAATTAGCCGATGATAAAGATTTAGCTAACTTAGAAGCCATAGAAATACAATTGCAAACCAAACAAGCAGAATATGATACTACTAATAATCAAATAAAAATACTACAACAAGAATTAGAATTAGCAGAAAAACAGCAGCAAGACGCTTTTGATAAATTTGCATCTGAAGGTGGTAAAATTGCTTCCGAACGCAACCAATTAGATGTTCAAAAAAAGCAAAAAATAGATGAGGTAGAACAAGCACGTCAAGGGATGTGTGAGTTAGCAGCGAGTGTTTTACCCCTATGTTTAATTGAAAACTTGCTTACCCAAGCACAAACCCAAGCCGAAAAAGAATTTCGTGTCCAACAAGCACAAATCGCTAGAGATATTTTAGTTGAAAGAGATAAACGCTTACTCAATTGGATTTCTCAAGTCGGATTTGCAGCCGAACAACAAGAGAAAATCAAAGAATTTATCGAACAAGATGAAGCAACATTACAGGCTAACTTTCTCCAATCAGAAGAGTCTTGGTTATTAGCAGATGCAGATACATTAAGTCAGTTAGGGAATCTTCTCTACTATTTACAAAACTCCAAAAACATCGCCAAACAACAAATAAAAATCCTTCAAAATAAAGAAACAGAAATAGAAGCATTAGAACGACAATTACAAACAGCAGCATCCCCAGAAGAATATCAGAAACTTGTAGATACCCTCAAAACTGCACAAAATAAAGTTACACAAATCCATACAGAAATTGAAATTGCTCAACGTCGTTGTCACGAATTAGAAATAGAAATTAAACAAATAAAAAAAGATTTACAAACATATACCACAGAAAATATTAAACGTAAAGACAAAGAACATATCATTACATCCGCAGCCAAAGTCCAACAAACTCTGAAGATTTTCCGGGACAAATTAACCCTACGCAAACTCAACAAACTAGAAATAGAAGTTACCGAATGCTTCCGCTATCTCCTCCACAAATCCGACTTAGTCCACCGCATCGCTATCGACACCCACACCTTTAGTCTCTCCCTCTACGACTTACAAGGTAAACTCGTCCCCAAACATCGTCTTTCCGCAGGGGAAAAACAACTCCTAGCTATAGCCTTCCTTTGGGGACTAGCACGAATCTCCGGACACCGCTTACCAGTCGCCATTGATACTCCCCTCGGGAGACTCGATTCATCCCACCGCAACAACTTAGTAGAACGTTATTTCCCCTCCGCTAGTCACCAAGTAATTCTCCTCTCCACTGACACCGAAATTGGTAAAAAAGAAGTCCAAACCCTCAGAGAAAACGAAGCGATCGCCCACGAATATCTCCTTAAATATAACTCCTCCACCCGTCAAACCACAATCAAACCAGGTTATTTTTGGTAATTGGTAATTGGTAATTGATAATTGGTAATTGGTAATTGGTAATTGGTAATTAGAAACAAGTTAAGAGATGGGAAGACCGGATTTTGAAGAATTACAAGTTTATAAGTTAGCTGAAAAACTAGCTAATGAAATTTGGAAAGTTGTTATGGGATGGAATAGTTTTGCTAAAAATACTGTTGGTAAACAGATTGTACGTTCAGCTGATAGTATTGGAGCAAATATAGCAGAAGGTAGAGGTCGTTATAACTTTCAAGACAATAAACGTTTTATACATGAGTCCCCGTCCTTAAGGACGGGGTCTTAATATGGCTAGAGGTTCTCTGAATGAAACAATTCATTGGATGCGCTTGGCTTATACTCGTAATTTATGAACTGTTGAACAGGTAAATACTCTTAAACCTATTATTGATGAACTTTCACCGAAGTTAAATGCTTATTTAAATTCTATTGGAAATAATTATGGCTAATAAGTAAGAAATTTTCCAATTACCCATTACCTATTACCCATTACCTATTACCTATTACCCATTACTTAATATTATGGAAACACCAATCGAACGCATCCGTCTTTCCCAAACAGCCAAAGATCAACTCACCAAACTCAAACGCCAAACCAAAATCGACCAATGGAACATTCTCTGTCGCTGGGCTTTTTGTCGTTCCCTGGCTGAACCAACTCCCCCCTCACCCGTACCTATACCCCAAGATAGCAACGTCGAAATCAACTGGCGTGTGTTTGGGGGTGAAATGTCAGATATCCTCATTCTAGCCCTCAAACAACGCTGCTACAACGATGGTTTCGGTACAGATAAAGATACCCTTGCTACCCAATTTCGTCTCCACCTCCATCGTGGCATTGGATACCTCGCAGGTGACCCCAATCTCAAAAAAATTGAAAATTTGATTGCATTGGGGACTAAAATAAGTAATAATAAGTAAAAAAATAGGTATCAATATTAACTTATAAGCACAGGGAAAACACTATTTCTAACTCTTGAAGATGAATGGCACGCTTGTTAAGCGCTTTCCTCTTGAACGAACTCGTTTCCAGGCTGAGCCTGGAAACGCATTTTAGGGAGGCTCTGCCTCCAGAATTGATGGGAGGCAGAGCCTCCCTAAAATGCATTACAAGGTAAAACCTTGTAACGAGGTAAACGAGGTAAAACTTTGTAACGAGGGAAACTTATAAGGACAGGGAAAACACTATTAGGAAGTCCTGAAGATAATTTTATACTTTAAGAAAGTTAAGTAATATTAGTTACTCAATACTACCCACTCTCCGAATAATTTGCTAAACTCACACAACCCCGAACAGCAACTGTATCTACCAAATTTGCGTCTGGAAGTAAAAATACATCCCCAAGTGTGTCAAGATAACTGGAATTTGCCATAGGGTAGGAGGAGGAGTCTGAAATAGTGAAAACAATCCCATCGCTAATACAAGTCTTTCAAAGTCGGAAAATCGCGGCTTTGTTGTTTATCGGTTTTTCATCCGGTTTACCGTTGTTCTTAACCAGTAAGACGCTACAAGCTTGGATGACTGTAGAAAAGGTAGATTTAACAGCCATTGGCTTGTTTAGTTTAGTGGGTTTACCCTACTCCTTGAAGTTTATCTGGTCACCTTTAGTGGATCGCTTTGCACTACCATTTTTAGGTAGACGTAGGGGTTGGTTAATAGCCTTGCAAATTGGGTTATTATTAGCGATCGCCCTTATGGCTTTCCAGCAACCCAAACAAGCATTACAATTATTAGCGATTAATGCACTGGCGATCGCCACCTTTAGCGCTACTCAGGATATTGTTGCTGATGCTTACCGTACTGATGTCCTCCAACAAAGGGAAATGGGTGCAGGTGTAGCGGTTTTTGTGTTGGGTTATCGCATCGCGCTGTTGCTGACGGGTGCATTAGCATTAATACTTGCTGATAGAATGCCTTGGTCATCAGTTTACCTGTTAATGTCGGCAACTATGGCAATTGGCATTCTCGGGACATTATTTGCACCAGAACCCAGGGAAGTTAACCCACCAGCATCTCTAAAAGAAGCCGTAATCCAACCCTTTGGAGAATTTTTCCAACGTCGGGGTGCAGTCTCAGCCTTATTAATTTTAGTGTTTATTGTCCTCTACAAACTAGGGGATGCTTTAGTTAACAACATGTCCACACCCTTTTTGCTACAAACCGGTTTTACTCAAACCGATATTGGGGCAATTCAGGGGGGTATGGGTTTAATTGCTACAATTGTTGGCACTCTCGCAGGGGGAGCAGTTTTGAGTAAACTAGGTATTAATCGCTCCCTGTGGGTGTTTGGGGTTTTACAAGCAGTAAGTAACTTAGCATACTTTATGTTGGCACAAATCGGTAAAAACTACCAGTTTCTTGTGATTACCATCAACATCGAAAACTTCTGTGCTGGTTTAGGAACAGCAGCTTTTGTTGCTTTTTTAATGAATCTTTGTAACCAGCGCTTTTCAGCAACCCAGTATGCTTTACTATCTAGCTTTATGGCGGTCAGTCGTGATATCTTGGTAGCACCTGCTGGGGCATTGGCAAAAAGCACGGGTTGGTCGATGTTTTTCCTACTAAGTATTGTTTTTGCTATTCCTGGATTACTACTACTGCCCTTATTCGCTCCTTGGAACCAACAGCCAGTAGCAGTTCCCAGACCAGGACTTGCAGATGAGTCAGAAGATTTATGGGAAACAAAATAGTAATTTATATAGCAACCTTTATCCTGTTTATTACGGGTTTACTCCTAGGTTATGTCCTCTCCCAGTTGGTTTTGGGATTTCTACCCCTGAACCTGCTAACTCTCTTAGGCACCATTAGTCTGATTACTATTTTTGCCATCGTCTATTACGCTTTATTCTGGGACTTAAGGAGACAGCAGCAGTCACAACCGTCTCCCCCACAAACACAACCCTCTCCCCTACAAACACAACCGTCTCCCCCAACCCCACAAACCCAACAGCCCATTGCTGACTTACAACCAGATAACCGTCTGCGCAATAAATTAATTTCCCTGGTAGCAGGTGACGCAGCAGCAGCAGAAAGGCTTGTAGAACAGGCAAAACAGGAACATCCGGGAATGCCAGACAAATGGTATTGGGAGAAAGCGATCGCAGATGTAGAACGTGATCGACGTTGATTATCGGCAGTGGAAGGGAGCTAAATCAGTTAAAATAAATCCAGAACAAGAAAGTTAATTTGCCCTTCCCTGACAATTTTTGCATATGGCTATATTTCGGCAGTATATTGCCCCCTTAATCGCAGTGCTGATATTTATGTTTGCCCTAGTGGCAGTCAGTGCCCGCATCTTCTTACCTAATGATATGGCAGCTCCGGCACCTGTTGAAGAATTGGGGGTGAATTTTGTCCCCATGACTGATGCAGCACCAGCAATTTCATAGCTGCTTGCTCCTGCCATTGTCTAGTAAAAACCATTAACTGTTAAGTAATTTGTGGAACTTTGAACTGCTTAGTACCGGGGTACTACATTCGTCGCGGTTCCGATTTTGATCGCGGACTGCTGGTAAATTTCATGCAACGAACTTACCAAGATATGTTTCCAGACAATAATTTTAACCATCTGGAACGTACAGTAGAGCAATATTTTTCCAATGAAACACCCCTGTGGTGGGTAGACTTTTTAGGAGATAAAGTCGCCGAAACTCCGGTTCCTAATCCCACCCCTCTTCCCCCCGTTTCTTGGGCTTCCCCAGCTTCTCCAACACCAATAGCTTGTCTGTGGGTAGGAAATGCTATCGACCAAGTAGAAGGGAAACGTCTGGCACATATCTTTCTACTTTACGTCGTCCCCGAACATCGGCGCAAGGGCATTGGGACGGCTTTGATGCAATATGTAGAAGATTGGGCACGTAAAAGGGGTGATTTACAAATTGGCTTGCAAGTCTTTCCATCCAATAAAGCAGCCATGAATCTTTACTATAATTTGGGTTTTCACACCCAATCTCTGTGGATGATAAAATCCATAGAGGCAGAACAGGAATAGGTAATTGGTAATGGGTAATTGGTAATTGGAACTCGGATTACCCATTACCGCGATCACGAAACTTGACTCTTAGTTTGCCCTACCCTTCGCACTTGGGGCAAACTTATTTTTTGTATCTATTTAACGAGATACAAGGAAAAGTGTATGATGTAGACTAATGCGTACTCAGGCTTAAACTTGCTGGGAATGATGTATTAGATCCCAATTGGGGATTGAAAATCAATAAATTATGTATGACGAAGACGATCTCAGTTTACTAGATGCCGATACAGACTTAGAAGATGTTCTATTAGATCCTTTAGATCAAATAGAACCTTTGAGTGATGAAACAGAGGTGCCTAAAGCCGATCCAGAGGAAATGCTTGCCCTCCTAGAAAATCCCCAACCGCAGCAAAGAATATTGGCAGCGCGTGCCTTTTGTGACATAGAAGATGCACGGGCTATTCCCTATTTAATTCGCCTATTAACTGATACTTGTCCTTTGGTGCGGGTGAGTGCGGCATATGGGATCGGACGTAACCCCAGCCCAGATGCTGTAGAACCGCTGATTTCCCAACTCAACAATGATTGGAATGGCTATGTACGCAAAGGAGTGGTTTGGGCATTAGGAAACTGCCGCGATCGCCGTTGTTTGCCACCCCTAGTAGATGCCTTAAAAACAGATATCTCCGCAGTGCGATTATGGGCAGCTAGTGCCTTGGTACAAATGGCAGATGTAGGCTACGAAGCCGTTATTGGTGCGATGCCATCCCTGATTGAAGTCTTGGTAAATGATCCCATTGCCGCAGTGCGTAGTAATTGTGCTTGGACAGTTGGGCAATTATGCCGTGAGTTACCTTCTAACGTAGTTTATGCTACTGCTGTTGATGCTTTGATTCAAACTTTTGCCGAAGACCAAGATTTAGGAGTCCGGGAAGACGCCAAAGCTGCTATCTTGGGAATTGGCGACCCTAGGGGATTGCAAATGATTGAAACTTTGGAACAAGAAGGCTGGTTTTAGTCTAGTGATGCTGAGGGAGCTATAGCGAAGTTAGGACGGGCAGGGATGCCCATCCCACTCATATTGTAGAAGAATGTATTTGATGGTGAAAACCGCTATATTCGTCAAAATTTGGGATGCTTCCCTACTACCCGACTACAATCCCCCTAATTACTGCTGGCGTAATACATAGCCTACACCCCGTATAGTGTGAATTAGGCGTTTTTCGTTATTTTCTTCAAGCTTGAGGCGTAAATAACGTATATAGACTTCAATGACATTATAATCTCCCATAAAATCGTAACCCCAAACTTTTTCTAGAATTTGTTCTCTGGTAAATACTTGACGGGGATTAGTAATTAAATATTGCAGTAAATCAAATTCTTTTGCTGTTAGTTCTATGGCTCGCGCACCCCGAAATACTTGACGACTACTACGGTTTAAGCTTAAATCTTCAAACTGTAATAAATCGCGGTTATCTTCCTGGGTGCGGCGTAAATTAGCGCGAATTCTAGCTAAAAGTTCTTCTATGCTAAAGGGTTTGACTACATAGTCATCGGCTCCTGCATCTAAACCAGTAATACGGGACTCTACCTCATCTTTAGCTGTTAACAAAATTATGGGAATTTTGCTACCTGTTGCTCGCAAACGGCGACATAGTTCTACTCCGCTTAAGCCAGGGAGCATCCAATCTAAAATCGCTAAATTTGGTGTAGATTCTCGCGCTAAACTTAATCCTGTCATACCATCATTGGCGACGCTAACCTGATAGCCTTCGCAAGTTAATTCCATTTCTACAAATTTAGCTAATCTGACTTCATCTTCTACCAGAAGAATATGTAGTGTCACAATTTAGGCTCCTAATTATTAAATAATTTTATGCAGAAACCATCGGTAATTTGACAGTTACTAAGGTTCCTGATTCAGCATTTGATTCAATTAAAAACTCGCCGTTGTGTGCTTCAACAATGCGTTTTGTAATTGCAAGTCCTAGTCCAGTCCCAGAGGATTTTGTGGAAAAAAATGGCTGAGTTAGTAATGGTAAAATATCTGGCGGTATAGGTTCGCCCCCATTCCTAACTTGAATATAAACTTCTTGGAGATTGGGGTTAGTATTCACCTGTAATTTGACTGTATCTCCAGAATTTACTGCCTCACAAGCATTCTGCACAATATTTATTAATACTTGTTTGATTTTATCTTCTTCACCTTCTATTTGAGGGTCGGTATTCCCGGGATTAAATTCTATATTTTTACCTGTTGCTTCTGGCATATTTTGCAGAATTTCTAGTATTTTATAAATGCAGTTGTTAATATTAATTTGTGAAACTTTTAATTTTTGCGGTTTAGCATAAACTAATATTTGTTGTAATAATCTTTCCAAGCGTTTTGCTTCATCTAATGCTAGGGATAAGCGCTGTTGTGCTGGGGTCAACAAATCAAGTTTATTAAAGTAGTTTAATGCTAATTTTATTGTGCTAAAAGGGTTGCGAATTTCATGAATAATAGAACTTGCAAATTCTCCAATCGCTGCCAATCTTTCTTGTTGAACAAGTTTAGCTTGTGCTACTTGTAATTCTTCTGTTCTGCGAGCTACTTCTGCTTCTAAAGTTTGATTAAACTGTCGTTGTTGTTGATAAAGATGGTAGTTATCAATAGCTGTTGCTGCCCGTTCGGCAAATAATTTTACAATATCAATTTCTTGAGCAGAAAATTTGCGTGGTTGTTTATGAAAAGAACAAATTGTCCCAATTACTTCTCCTTGAGAGGTGCATAATGGTATTCCTAAATAGGCATTAATTCCTGGGGGAGCTTGACCATACTCAGTACAGTTTTTGGTATTTTCAACTATTAAGTTTTGCCCAGTATTTACCACTGTGCCAGTTAATTGACCGTGCAATGAATGAGTACTATTATCCTCTTCTTCCAAATCTATGCTACTAGCTAATACCTTACCAAAACCCTGTTGACAAAGAGTCACAACACATACATCAATTTCAATTAATTTACTAACATCGCAAGCGATTTCTTTTAAATATCCACTTAATTCACCTGTACGATAACTGAGGGAAAATAAAACATCTAGTATTTTTTGTTGTCGCCACTGCTCGAAGTCTCTGGATAATTTAATATTTTTATTACTATTTTTATTACTATTGCTTTGGAAAGGGACAAAATTATCACTATCCCGCAATAAAAATAATGCAATTAAGGCTCCTAGTACTGGGATACCCTGCCAAAATAAAAGATAGCTAGACTTATCTGGATTGAGGAATTCTTTATAGGTGGAAAGTAGTGATACTGCTTGTATGCCTAGCAAAGCACTATAAGAAAAAGTTTTGTATAAACCAGCCAAAAACACTAATATTAGTATTACCTGAATAATGCCAACTGTGTAAGATATTGTAATAGATAATTGCGAAGAATAAAACTTTTCAAATCCCCTCTGTATTGTTGAAGCCAGAAAAAATATTCCAATACCCAACCGAATCACAAATAATCCGATTGTAAGTCGTTGTTCGCTAGTCATTAAGTACACTCCCTGGTAATAAAATCATTTCTGTTTTTATTTGGTAATAGGTAATAGGTAATAGGTAATGGGTAATAGATTCATGATTTACCATTTACCATTTACCATTTAACTAGTGGTTTGTCCCATAAAATATGATGGGGTTTCCATCACACCCACCTGGGACTATAAGTCCCAGTCTAATAGTCAAAGTCATATAAATATGACTATAAAACTAGCCATCAAAACTAATGGGACAGAACACTAGTAC
>JASJCY010000022.1 GCA_030065825.1 Nostocaceae cyanobacterium
CAAATCTTTTTGATGTAGCTTGGGTTACTCTGCTCAAAGCCGCACTCAAAGAGAAGCCACGACCTGTCTTGCGCGTCTACATGCTACCCCTCCGGGGAAGCAAGCTACAACCCAACAACCGCAACCGATTGCGTTGGGTGGAGGGGCTACGAAATTTCAACACTTCCAAGATTTTTGTCAGTCAACCAGGGTTAAGTCTGTATTGCACCCAACCGAAAACCGCTATATTTATCAGATGCTACATGAGACAGGAATTTCAATTACAAACTTAGTACCCTCTCCCGGTACAGAATTACAAATTAACTGACCTTTATGTTTATCTACAACAATTTGATAGCTAATTGCCAAGCCCAATCCTGTACCACTCCCCACTGCTTTAGTAGTAAAAAATGGGTCAAATATTTTTTGTTGTACCCCCTCAGGTATTCCAGAACCGTTATCAGCAATAGAAATCTTAATATGATTTGAGTCTGTAATTTGAGTATGAATACGAATTTGCAGATTTGGGGTAGAAGAATCTTGAATCCGAATTTCTTCGAGGGCATCAATTGCATTACTGATAATATTCATAAATACCTGATTTAACTGACCAGCATAACAATTGACTTCTGGAATATTCCCATATTCCTTAATAACTTCAATTGCCGGACAATCGCTTTTTGCCTTCAGTCGATGCTGTAAAATCATCAAAGTATTATCTATGCCCTCATGAATATCCGCTAACTTCATATCGGATTCATCCAAACGAGAGAAATTGCGTAATCCCAGAACAATAGCCCGAATGCGTGAAGAACCAACTTTCATTGATTCTAGAAGTTTTTGCAAATCTTGTGTCAAGAAATCTAGGTCAATTTCTTCAATAATTTCCTCTACCTTCGAGGAAGGAGTTTGATATTCTTCTTGATAGACAGCAATTAAATTTAGTAAGTCTTGGATATATTGATTAGCATAATTAATATTGCCATGAATAAAATTGATTGGGTTATTAATTTCATGGGCAATTCCTGCTACCATTTGACCCAAACTTGACATTTTTTCAGTTTGAATTAATTGAGTTTGGGTATTTTGCAGCTTTTCGAGAGCTTGTTTTAATGATATATTCTTTTCGTTGAGTTGTTGTGTTCTCTGGAAGACTTTTTCTTCTAGACTGTGGCTGTATTCTTCTAATTGTTCCTTTGCTGTTGTTAAATTCTTATAGAGTATGGCATTCTCCAGAGAGATAGCAGCTTGAGTGGTAATCATTTTTAGAAGTTCTAAGCGATCACGTGTAAATGCTCCCAAAGTCAGATTATTTTCTAGATAAAGAATACCAATTAATTTGCCTTGATTCAAAATCGGCATACATAACAAACTCTTGGGTTGTTGATGGATAATGTAGGAATCATTCACTAGAGATTCTTCTATTTGGACATTATCGCTGACAAAAATTTCTAGAGTACGTTTAACGTAATTAATTAAATTAATAGGAACATCATCACTTGACTCTAGGGGAATTGATGGTAAATCTGTGTAGGTAGAATCGGAATTTAAACTATAACAAATAGCAGTTAGAGTTAATTTTTCACCTGTACTCAAAACCAGAGCGCTTTTAGAAGCTCCAGCATTTTCCATGACAACTTTTATTAATGTAGAAAGCAGTTGTTCAATTTCGATTTCCCCAGAGATTGCTTGGGATGCTTTCATAGCAGCTGCCAAATCCAAGAAGTGGGAAATACTTGTATTCGATGAGTCAAGTAGTGTTTTACTATTAGTAGAAATGTGATTGGCAAAAGTGCTTGTTTCACTAGGGATTGGACTTAAATTTTCCGACTGGAGAATGGGAGCAAGTAATTGGGGATAACAGTTTGTTAAATAATCAACTTTGGATTTGGCACCCCAGCGACTGTAGCCATAGTAAGCATCAGTTAGGTAGGTTTGAGCAATTTTTTGCTTATTCCATTCTAGATAAAACTTAGCCGTAAGTTCCTGAGCAAGAGCTTGTTCCTGGATATATTCGTTTTCTTGAGCAAGGGAAATAGCGCGATCATATAATTCTATCGCTTCTAATTTATTATCTAAAACTCGGTATTTTTCTGCTTCAACCAGATAATATTTATGCAAATAATTCATGGGAGCATAATTTGCCCAATGTCGCATTTTTTCTTGATTTGCTTGTACTTTTTCAAGAATTTGCTGTTGTTCAGATTCTGACACATTAGAATATATTGCTAGCCGTGTCAGAGAATCATAAAAATAAAAAACAGGAACAACTAGTTGTCCTCTGACACCATCTAAATATTGTTCTGCTAAGGAAGAATTTTTAATTGCTTGAGGAAAATCCTCAAATAAATAACACAGAAAAAGTTTATTGAAATATAAATATACAAGTCCACTAGCATCATTTGCTTGGAGGTGAAACTGTATCATTTTTTTCTCGTCGTAAGCTTCCCCTATTAAACAAAATGAATTATCAGCCAAACCTAGCAGATTTAAGATAGCCTGACGATATATTTCATTATAGTTAAATATACGCTCTTGTTTGATTCTACTGATGGCATTGCTGTATTCTTCAACTTCCTTTTGAAGCGATTGCAATTCTTGACCAATGAAATATGATGAATATGAGTAACTGTTTAGAGAATAGGCTGCAAATTCTAAATCTCCTGTGGTTAATCCTGTAGAGTAAGCTTCTAGAAGAGGCTTTAATATTTCCCTTATATGCTGTTTGCGATGCCCGATCAAACACTGAAATGTCTCCAAAACTTTGGCTTTAGTGTCTTTTATATTTAATTTATCCACTAAATTTAAAGACAATGTGCCAAATTTATAGCCTAAATCTATATCCTGTAGTAACTCAATCAGGATAAAACCGTAAACAACATAAACGAAAGCAGAAAAGGGAGCATTACCATATTTAAGTGATAGATTAATCTGTTTACAGCAAATCAATGGCATTAGTTCAGGAATCACTTGATAAGCAAAAGTCATTATATTCGATAAAATGCTCATTCCTGCTAAAGAATCCACATCAGTCATCTGGGGTAAATCAAGCAAATCCTCAATATTTCTGTGTGCCAAATTTGAGGTTGTTTCTGCCATTGCTTTCTCGAAATCAGACTGGCTGGGATTTTCCGGAAAATCTATTCCCAGTAAATTTAGCACTTTTAGCCCAACATTAACCGCTTCTAGACCTTTATTTTGCGCACCATATGCTTGAATTCTAATTTCATAAACTTTCACTTTTTCCACTAGTGTTTTTGCACCCTTCAACACTACTTCTATTAATTCCTCTGTCTGCTCAAATTTACCAGCTAAATATGCCGCTTCTGCTGCTGTTTCATATAAAGATAAAGTTAATTTATATTCCTGTTCCCAACTATCATCTGCTAATAATTTAATCCCAGTATTCAAATAATTAAAAGCTGCCCTATAAGCCGTTGATACTAAAGCTCTACGTCCGGCAGTCAAATTCATGCACGCTAATTCATAGGGTTGTATATATAAATCACCCCCGGAGATGATTAACTCCACTGCCATATTCAATTGGTTTACCAGGGCAAAAATAATTGCATTCCGCTCTTCAATAGGAGTATTTTGCAACAATAATTGACCAATTTTTAAATGAATTTTTTGTTTTTTGTTTTCGGCTATCAAACCATAAGCAGCTTGCTGTACCCTGTCATGAATAAATTTATATTGGGGTAATTGTGAATTAGCGATGTCAAGTTTATTTTCAGTTTCTACTTCTGAACTACCAATCCTATACTGGTTTAACTCGTAAGACTCATTCGCAGATATAACTAACCCTTCTATTAAGGCTTCCCACAAGTCTGCTGCTGTATCAACTTCAGATTTTTCGTATACAATTGCTAAAGTTTTTAAGTCAAATGTATTGCCAATACAAGCAGCTAGTTTTAATACTTGTTGAGTATGTCTTGGTAATTTCCTCAACTGAGTAGCCATAAACTCCACGACATCATCTGTGAGTGCTGATGCCTTGATTTTTTCCAGGTCATATTCCCAATAACGGACTTCAAAATTAAATTTAATTAGTCCATCATTATGTAAAGACTTGAGAAACTGAGTGGCAAAAAACGGGTTACCTTTGGTTTTTGCAAATACCAATTGATTCAAAGGAACAGCAATTTGTTCTTGACAATGCAGGGTATCGGCAATCAAAAAGTTTAATTCACCCTGAGTTAACGGTTCTAGAGTAATAGTATTAATTATGGCTTGGGTTTGTTCAATATCTTTGAGTGTTAAATAAAGTGGATGTGTTTTGGAAACTTCGTTATCCCGATATGCACCAATTAACAGCAAACCTTGTTGAGTTTCCTCTGTATTTTCCCCTTCCTCACCAGAGAAATTTGACTGATTGGGACTCATTAATAATTCGATGAATTTTAATGAAGCTGCATCTGCCCATTGCAAATCATCTAGGAATATAACTAAAGGATGGTCTTTAGTGGCAAAAATCTGAATAAATTTTTGAAATAGTAAATTGAAACGATTTTGGGCAGCATTACCAGAAAGTTGAGTAATTTCTGGTTGTTTGCCAATAATTAATTCCAAATCGGGAATAATATCAATAATTACCTGAGCTTGTTCCCCCAAAGCTTGAAGCACCCTGTTTTTCCACTGTTGAATTTGGGCATCACTTTCTGAAAGCAGTTGTGCAATTAAGTCGCTAAAAGCTTGTACAAATCCTGAAAAAGGTACATCTCTTTGAACTTGATCAAATTTGCCTTTGATGAAGTAGCTGTGTCGCTGCACCATCGGTTTGTGGACTTCGTTGACCACAGCGGTTTTACCAATACCTGAGTAACCCGCTACTAATATCATTTCACTATTTCCCTGACTTACTCTCTCAAATGCTGCGAGTAAGTTGTGAATTTCTATTTCTCGACCGTAAAGTTTTTCGGAAATCACAAAACGGTCATAGATATCTTGGGTTCCTAACTCAAAACATGTAATATTTCCCCTCTCCTGCCATTGCTGCAAACATAGCTGTAAGTCATGCTTTAACCCCAAGCTACTCTGATAACGTTCTTCAGCATTTTTTGCCATTAGCTTGCTGACAATATCAGACAAAATGGCAGGTATATTGGAATTAATATTACTGGCTGTTGGCGGTTTTTTGGCAATGTGACAGTGTACCAATTCCATGGAGTCAGTGGTGGTAAAAGGTAACTGTCCTGTAAGCAGTTCAAAAAAGGTCACACCAAGGCAATAAAAATCGCTGCGATAGTCAATACCCCGGTTCATTCTTCCCGTTTGTTCCGGGGAAATATAAGCCAAAGTACCTTCTAAAATATTGGGGTTACTAAGAACCTGCACTTCTCTTGGCAGCAGGGAAGCGATACTAAAGTCGATAATTCTAACTTCCCCTGTACTGGGTTTAATCAGAATATTGGCAGGTTTAATATCTTTGTGAATAATGCGATTTTTATGTATTAAATCGAGAATAGAAGCGATTTGAATTGCAATTTCGATAAAATGACCGATAAAATGAGGATTACTCCTGATTTTTTCATTTTCCCATGTCTCTATTTCTTTTTTCAGGGAAATACCGCCAAAGTCCTCTATTACCAAAGCATAGCTATTTTGGTAGCTTTCTATACTGTGTATTTTAACAATTCCATCAATATCTAAGTGTTTTGTAATACTGTATTGATTACGAAATTGCGCTATATCACTGAAGCTAGGATATTGATTCCGCATCAATTTGATAACTACAGGCGTTTGATCTTTTTCTCTGATAGCACGATAAACTAGGCTTTTATTGCCCGAGTAGATTTTTTCCTTGATCTGATAACCTGTTATTAACATCACAGTATTTAAAATAACTAAATATAAATTGACATTATCAGTATATTCTTAATTATTCCCTGGTATTCCTGATTTCTATCACAACCATTGATTTTTTTTCGTTAGAGGATTTAACCTGTGCTGACTGCAAAAGCTGAAAAATCCTGCTTCATCAGAATTTTTCAGGTCATATCTTGCACTATTCTCAATAACCATGGAGAAAGCGAGGCAGCGCGTTGGTGAGGCAGTGCGGTCTTGGGGGTTTCCCCCATGAGCAACTGCCGAAAGGGTTCCCCGACTTAAAGCGACTGCCGGGGTTTATGAATGAAAAATTAAGTCTTTGACAGGTTAATATTCGCATCGGAACCCGGTTTCTGACCTAGGTTCATTCCACTGTGTTAAGGCACGAAATATAATGAATTCAGCCAATATTATTTGATTTTTTGTTTAATAAAGGTAACAACCTGAGTTAGTTGTTTCTTCAAACTATCAATTTCTGCTTGCATCTTGTTAATTTTGTCATTAAGTGCCTTAATTTCAGCAGCGGAATTGCCTCCAGCAGCTACGGTCGCTGATGTGCCATTAGTAGCATTACCTACTGCTTGGGCTGGTTGTGTTCTGGGTAGCTTAGCCTTTGCCATTGCTGATTTGATGGCATTAACCACTTGCTTTTGGTCAAAAGGCTTGCCAAGAAATTCAAAATATTGAAATGGTTCGGGAATTTTCTCGACTACCTCATTCTTACTCCCAGACATGATTACCAAGGGGATTTTCCTTAATTCCGGCTGTTTTTGAATATGTTGGTAAACATCCCAGCCAGTCATTTTTGGCAATAAAAAATCCAGCATAATCAGACTAAATTTTTCTTGACCGATCAAATTCAATCCTTCTAGCCCATCTTTGGCTTCTACGACCTCAAAGTTACCTAACGCTAACAGCATTTCCCGTATTTTTACTTGGATAACTTTAGTGTCATCGATAACTAAAATTTTGTTGCTTGCCACAATTCTTACTCTAATAGAAACTATAGGGGTAGACTGCTTTTGCCCCGATTAGGACAAAGAATGTTCCCACTATATCCAACATTTATGTAGATTGGGGGAGAGTATATTTTGGGAGAAGTAAAAAAATTTTAAGTATTTGGTAAAATTTTCAGCTACGTTATTACCGATGTTTTAATAGTGATATTTAAGACCCTGTTGTTTTAGAGGTTTCTCTGAAGAGGGAATAGGGAATAGGGAACAGGGAATAGGCTAGATGTAGCGTCAGCTTTCCCACACTAAGCAGGTAGGCATAATTAAATGTAATGTCAAAACCTTAATGTTTGGTTAATAAACCCGATTTCTCTATTCTTACCCTCCAATGGTACAAGATATAACATATTTTTCTAGTTTAGATTTTTGCTTACTTTTGTATGACTTCCAGTAACAAAGCGCAACTTAAATCAGAAATTATGGCGATGCCTGCCTGGTTACGTCGTCCCATTGGTAAAGCCAGCGAACTTTCCACCGTACAGCGGATTATTAAGCAACGCCAAATTCACACTATTTGCGAAGAGGGACGGTGCCCCAATCGGGGAGAATGCTACGCCCAGGGAACGGCAACTTTTTTACTGATGGGACCAACATGCACCAGGTCTTGTGCTTTTTGTCAAGTAGATAAAGGTCATGCCCCTATGGAAATCGACCCCCAAGAACCGCAAAAGGTAGCAGAGGCAGTACAGATTTTAGGATTACGTTATGTGGTGCTGACTTCCGTAGCTAGGGATGACTTGTCAGATCAAGGTGCAGGTCATTTTGTCCAGACTATGGAAGCTATTCGCCAGTTCAACCCAGACACCCAAATAGAGGTGCTAACACCAGATTTTTGGGGTGGTGCTGGTGCAGGTGAGTCAGGACAACGCCAGCGCATTGCCATGATTGTCACAGCCAAGCCTGCTTGTTATAACCACAATATCGAGACAGTACGTCGCTTAACCCCACCAGTACGACGGGGTGCAAAATATGATCGCTCGTTACGGGTACTGCAAATGGTTAAAGAAGTTGACCCCTCTATTCCCACCAAATCTGGTTTGATGTTGGGACATGGTGAAACCCTAGAGGAAGTCACACAAGCCATGGCAGATTTAAGGAAAGTGGAGTGCGATCGCATCACTATCGGTCAGTATATGCGTCCTTCCCTAGAACATCTGCCAGTGCAAAAATATTGGACACCAGAAGAATTTGACCAATTGGGGGAAATTGCACGAGAAATGGGATTTTCCCACGTCCGTTCCGGTCCTTTAGTTCGTAGTTCCTACCACGCTGGGGAAGAGTAGGAAGAGGGGGAGATAGGGAAGAGGGGGAGATGGGGAGGTAGGGGCGCAATGCTTGCGCCCGTAATACCAATTTGCATTCACAACCGTAATGCGCGAAATTCCCATTTCCAACTCCACCAATAGTCATAGGCATGGAAATTAAATATGCGTCAGCTACAACCCTTGTTCCAGACGTAAAATTTTACGTCTGGAACATTCTTTTTCACCAGATGTCTAATCCCGAATACCGATTTTGAGAGTTACGTTTTAAAACGCGGATTGGTATAAGCCTCCTGGGCGCAAGGATTGTGCCGCGCCTCCTGGGCGCAAGGATTGTGCCCCTACTCCTAACTCCTGGGCGCAAGCATTGCGCCCCTACTCCTATTAAATCGTGCCTTTAAATAAACCTTTGGGACGCACTAACAGGACTATAATCATGATTAGCAGGGCTATGGCTTGTTTATACTGAGAACCCAGCCAGAGAGTGCTGACTTCTTGAGCTATACCAATGATAAAGGCAGCGGCGATCGCTCCATAGGGGTTGCCGATTCCCCCCAAAATTACTGATGCAAATAGGGGCAAAATTAAAAACCAACCCATATTTGGACGCACCGCTGTAATTAAACCATACATACTGCCCCCTAAAGAAGTTAAACTACCAGTAATTACCCAAGTCCAGAGTATTACTTGGTCAACGTTAATACCAGAAACCCTGGCTAAATCTAAGTCGTCCGCTACAGCCCGCATGGCTTTGCCAATTTTGGTATTTTGCAGCAAATAGTGCAGAAGCCCAATTGCGACTACAGCCAAAGCCAGAACCAAGACTTGATTTTGTGGCACTTTTAAACCCCCAATATCCCAAGCAGGGGCGATGGAAACGTCGTAGTTTTTGTTACTGCCGCCCCAAATGAAAATAATCCCATTGCGTAGGAATAATGCCAGTCCAATGGAGATAATAATAAAGGTAGTGGAAGTAGCGCGAATTGAGCGCATCTTTGACCACAGAAGCTTTTCAGACAAAATCATTGCTGTGATCGTTCCCAGGGCTGCTATCACCATGGACAGCCAAAGATTTACCCCTAGGGAATTGGTAAGTAGTGTCAAATAAGCTCCCAGAGTCAGAAAATCACCATGGGCAAAGTTAGATAACCGTAAAATCCCGTAGGTGAGAGTCAGCCCTACGGCTGCTAAGGCAATAATGCTTCCGACTGCAATACCGTTAACAATTAATTGAGCTAGTTGTATATCCATGCACCAATATTGAATTCTAGTTTCTGTGAAATACCATTAAGGATGTTAATCTGGGAGTTTACTATCAAAGGGGAGGCAATGAGGAAATATCCTAGAGATAGGATAAATCCCGTCTTGTCGTGCCAAAATCATTAAAAAACTCTTAGTTAATCATTTTTATGCAAAAACTACATTCGACAATATGTATTTTTGGTTTATAAATAGAAAAGTAGTTGTGAGCTAATATACATAGAATGTCGTTTACAATTTTGTATCAACCCAAACTTGTTAATCGGTCTAGTTGACCATGCAGCAGTATTCAAGCTTACCAGAACAGAACTCACGGATAGACGAAATGCCAACAGTTTTGGCGACAATTGAACAACTTCGTGGCGAATTGTGGCTGGAACGCTGTTTGAACCAGCTGCAAAGTCGTTTTAATGATTGTTTGCTTTGTGCCTTTGTCCCGGAAAAGGAAACTGCATCACCAGAAGCAATAATCTTGCAAACTCTGGTAGACGAGCTGACCATAGCTTTGAAAAATACTAGAGTGGCGATTGTAATTTTTCAACCAGCAGCTGATGTGGGTAAAGTTAGTTATGTTTGTTCTTTGCCAGAAGATGATTTACAGTCTTCATTGGCAGAAATAACCCTCGCTGATGGTAAAAAGCTGCAATTACAATTACAACAACAGATAAACATCGAAGATTTACAGCAGCTAGAACAGCAACAACCCCAGTTGGCTTGGCGTTTAACTAATGATTCTGTGAGGGTGATGGCATGGCTAATTACAGCAAAAATCCCCCTAGATTCTGATTATGATGCACCACAAGGGGCACAATTGCAGCTGAATGAGCAATTTATCCATAGCGCTACTAAACAATGTGCGATCGCCCTGACTCAACTGAGAAAAACACAATCTTTACAGCAAACTTGTGAAAATTTAGAAAAAGTCAATCAGGAACTGGAACGTACTAATCTACTCAAAAATCAGTTTCTAGCAAATACCAGTCACGAAATTCGCACTCCTCTAAGTTCAATTCTTGGCTTTACCCAGCTGTTATTGGCACAAGGTTACAATCCTGAGAGAGAACGTCACCAAGAATATTTAAATATTATGCTCTCCAGTGGTAGACATTTGCTGGAGTTAATCAATGATATTTTGGATCTCTCCAAAATTGAAGCTAACCAATTAGAAATCCAGTGGGATACTGTAGAGATCGCACCACTGTGTCAAAATGTTCTGGCATTGGTAAAGGAGAAAGCTGCTAATAAGGGCTTAAAACTACAGTTTGATATCGATTCTAATATCACAACTCTCATAGCTGATTCTTTGCGACTGAAGCAAATGCTGTTGAATTTGCTGTTTAATGCCCTTAAATTCACCAGTACAGGAGCTGTTGGCTTACAGGTTCAACTCCAAGATTTATACGTCCATTTTACCGTTTGGGACACCGGTGTTGGCATTTCCCCAGAACAGCAATCACAACTATTTCAACCTTATTGCCAAATTGCTAATGGTGCAGCTAATCGTGAAGAAGGTACTGGTTTGGGCTTGGTTGTAACTAGCAAACTTGCTCAACTTCAGGGTGGTTGGATAGAAGTGGAATCCCAAGTTAATCAAGGTTCCCGCTTCACCATTGTTTTACCCCTCAATCAAGCTTCACAATCCAAGTTAGGATCTGAACAAGGAAAACAGGAACATCAGGCTGATACAGATAGAAATAATCCACCAAAGTCCTGTGACTCTACCGAATCCGCAAATATTTTACTAGTAGAAGATCATATCCCCAATGCTCAGATGATACAGACTTACCTGAAGAAATTAGGTTACCAGGTCAATTGGGTGAAAAATATTAGCGAAATGTGGACACAATTAAGACAAATCCATCCCACAGTGATTTTAATTGATGTGAAATTACCTGATGGTAATGGACTCGAAGTTGTGCAACAGTTGAGGGAAGATAAAAAATATAATCAAATACCTATAATTGCCCAAACCGCCATGGCAATGAAAGGCGATTGCGACACTTGTTTGAATGCTGGGGTCAATGAGTATATTTCTAAACCCATCAACTTATCTTTCTTAGCAAATGCGATCGCAAAATACTCCACTCCTCCAGCACAGGATAGTGAATGAACAAAAATTGGTAATTGGTTAGGGAACATCATATTTGTATAATAAAAAATTATATTAAATATAATTTCAATTTAGAATTAAAATTTAAATTCATTTTTTGAGCGAATTTTCTGGAAAAATTATTTACGCAATTACGGTGCTTTGATGTTATTGTAGAAGAAATAGATTTTGGGGCATCCCTGACCATTGTTCACCCAAAAACGCTAAAAGCCCAATTTTTCGTACTAACTAAGCTATAAGTCAAATTTTCGTAACATCAAGAAAGACCAATTTTTACTCCCCTAACTCACCTCATAAATGCCTGCACTTGACAAAAAACAAATAATATGTTAGGTATCCACGACATATTATTCCTCCTAAGAAACACTCTTAACAGCGAAAAGTGCGGTCTACCCTACGGGAAGCCGCTCCGCGTCTATGGGGGTTTCCCCCATGAGCAACTTTTCAAGAGAGGGAACAGGGAATAGGGAACAGGGAATAGGGAATAGGGTAAGAGGATGTTGTCTCAGGTTGCAGTATAAGCATGTTAGCAGAGGTTGGCATTAGACATCTGGTGAAAAAGAATGTAGAGACGCGATATATCGCGTCTCTACAGGGGTTCTGGTTGACGCATATGTAATTTCCACCAGATGTCTATTAGGAATCAGGACTTTTTGAAACTAGTTGAAGTATAAAAGAATTAGCAAATACGTATTTTTGATTTCTTTCTACAATAGGTTGCCAGAGGCTTTTGGCAGGATGTCATCATGATACTGATAGAAAAACTTGAGCAACTAAAAAACATATTTTCCGAAATGCAACAGGCTTTGATAGCCTATTCTGGGGGTGTTGACAGTACCTTAGTTGCTAAAATTGCTTACGATGTATTGGGCAATCGCGCTTTGGCTGTGACAGCAGTTTCACCCTCATTGTTGCCAGAAGAATTAGAAGATGCCAAAATCCAAGCAGCAACCATCGGAATTCCTCATCAAATCGTGGAAACCCACGAGATGGAAAATCCCAATTACACATCCAACCCCGTCAATCGCTGCTATTTTTGTAAGAGCGAACTGCACGACACCCTTAAACCCCTAGCCAAGCAGTTGGGTTATCCCTACGTAGTGGATGGGGTAAACGCCGATGATTTACAAGATTATCGTCCTGGAATTCAAGCAGCCAAAGAAAGAGGTGCGCGATCGCCTTTAGCGGAAGTTGGAGTCAGTAAAGCTGAAGTTCGTCAACTTTCCCAGCAGCTTGGTTTACCTTGGTGGGAAAAACCCGCACAACCTTGTCTGAGTTCCCGTTTCCCCTATGGTGAAGAGATTACCGTAGGGAAGTTACAGCGAGTCGGAAGGGCAGAAATTTACCTGCGTAAGCTGGGTTGGAATAATTTGCGTGTCCGTTCTGAAGGTGATACCGCACGGATTGAATTACCACCAGAAAAAATCAAAGAGTTTGTCTTGACCGTGGATTTACAATCAGTAGTTTCCACATTCCAAAAGTTTGGTTTTATCTACGTAACTTTAGACTTAGAAGGTTATCGCAGCGGTAAATTAAATCAAGTTTTAACTCAAATTACTAATTAGGAGTTAGGAGTTCGTAGGGGCGCAATGCTTGCGCCCAAGAGTTAGGAATTAGAAATTAGGAGTTAGGAATTAGAAATTAGGAGTGATAAATTTTTAACTTCCTATTCCTCACTCTTAATTCCTGGGGGCAAGGGTTGCGCCCCTACTAATTGTTAACTCATGGGGGCAAGGGTTGCGCCCCTACTAATTGTTAACTCATGGGGGCAAGAAGCATTGCGCCCCTACGCGCCTGTTAACTCATGGGCGCAAGCTTTGCGCCCCTACGCGCCTGTTAACTCATGGGCGCAAGCATTGCGCCCCTACTAACTGTTACTGACTATTGCGACTCAAAATATCTTGTCTATTGGGTTGTGAATTTTGCACCACAATTTCCCCTAACTTGTTAATCTGCACCGGATTTTTAGGGAAAGCTTTGTTATTTAAATAACGCATAAGTCCCACAGTCCGGAAGTGATGATCGATGTAGGGAATTCCCTTACGATTGAGACGAACAGGTATAATTTTACTCGCCA
The DNA here is from genome assembly GCA_030065825.1 of Nostocaceae cyanobacterium. Lineage (GTDB taxonomy): Bacteria > Cyanobacteriota > Cyanobacteriia > Cyanobacteriales > Nostocaceae > JASJCY01. Next base: position 13,531 of record JASJCY010000022.1, read on the forward strand.
CCAAGTCTCCCATCTGATTGAGTTCGACTTCTAAAATCATCGAGTAACCAGTTTGAGCTCTTGTAGATAAAGTCCGGTAGCCCAAGAAATTACCTAGAGAATAGGCAATTAATTTGCCATTATATATTTCTATCGCCCTGGGAACGTGGGGACCATGTCCAAGGACTAAATCAGCCCCAGCATCAATCATTGCCCGGGCAAACTTAATGCTATTCCCCCGGTTTTCACCGTAGAAATACTCTGTTTTATTTTTGACGTAAAGAGCGCTAGTTCCTTCTGCCCCCGCGTGCATGGAAATAATGACAATATTGGCTCTGGATTTGGCTTGTGCTACAAGTTCTTTAGCTCTTTCTAAATCGTGGATAGAATTGTAAAATTCGGGGTAGGGGGCAAATCCGATGAGTGCCACTGGCGTATTATTAATTTGTCCCCAGAGAATCTGGTTTTTATGACCTACTGTTTGAATTCCAGCAGCAGCGAAATTTAAAATTGTATCTTTATATCCCACTGCACCGAAATCCCAAGCATGATTATTTGCCATGTTGAACACATTAAATCCAACATCAGCAAACAGTTTGGCATAATTTGGTGGCGAACGAAAGGCAAAAACCTGTCCGCGACTGATATCTTTAGGGGTGTAGCGATGGTTGGTAAGGGTACTTTCAAAGTTACCGAATACTATATCAGCTCCTTGTAAATACCTCCGGACTGAATTTGGTATTAGGTAATTTTTATTTCTTGGTAGTCTGTAGTTTGGGAAATTAGTACCGGGAATAACGTCTCCAACCGCTTTGATAGTAACGGTTTCTTGAGGTATCGGTTCCTCAAACACTGGAGGTGGTACAGATTCCGGTGAAACTTCTGGAAATGGTAAATATTCTTCTGTTGTAGATGTAGTGGCTATAGTTGTGGTAGCTGCATCCGAACGTTCTAACTGTCCGAAGCGGATGAACATACCAATGCCAATACCAAAACAAAAGCAAAAACTGATAAAACTAAAGGGTAATAATCCTCCTAGTTTTCGTTTTCGAGTGTTCATGTTTCCGCTCCTCACACTATGGCTTTAATTTAACCGAGAACTCAGTAAGAGTAGATCAGTGATCACAGTTAAGTTTATACAAGGAATAAAGAAAATGGGGAGATGGGGGAGTAGGAAGAGGGGGGAGACAAGGAAGAGGGGGGAGACAAGGAAGAGGGGGGAGAGGGGGGAGAGGGGGGAGACAATAAACTCCTGACTTACCCTGCGGGAAGCCACTTCGTGTCTATGACTTTTGACTTACCCTGCGGGAAGCCACTTCGTGTCTATGACTTTTGACTCCCATTCCCTATTTACTATGACTATTGAAAGAATTCCTCCTCAAGAGTATCCTCAAGTTGGCATTGGACGACGATGTCTGGCATTTGGGATTGATTTCCTGGGTGTGTGGTTGGTAAGTTCCCTACTGGGGTCGAATAATCTCGGTATCCAGTTTGTGCAAATACTGGTTTTTATTGTTGGCTGGCTAATTTTACGGGTCATAGTGCCTTACAATAACCAAGGACAAAGTTTGGGTCGTTGGACATTTGATATCAAGCTTCTAGAAGCCGAATGGGCACGAATTCCAGATTTACAGTCTTTTCTCAAGCGTGAGATGATTGTTGGTTTGGAAGCTCTTTTAATTTCCATCGCTATTAGTAACATCATTCGCAATCCAACTGCTATACTGCTAATACTTCCTCTGGTAATTGACTGCGGTGCTGCTTTGTCAGATACTCGGATGCGGCAGGCTTTCCATGACCGCTATGCCAGAACTATGATAGTTTCGTCCCGTCGAGGCTATTCGCTAGATATTAAATTCAAGCGATTAGTTGAAATGTTGCGGCGTAATATGAGATAATAAGCATTTGTGTTAATTATTTTCAAGCTTTACAGTTTGTAAACTTATGGCTAAAGCGAAAGGTGTCCGGATTGTAGTGACACTGGAATGTACAGAGTGTCGCACTAATATAGCGAAGCGTACTCCCGGGGTATCGCGCTATACCACAATGAAGAATCGTCGTAATACTACTAGTCGGCTGGAACTAAAAAAGTTCTGTCCCCACTGCAACAAACATACCGTTCACAAGGAAATAAAATAGAAACAGATAACTATGAGCTATTATCGTCGTCGTTTGTCTCCGATTAAACCAGGAGAACCAATTGATTATAAAGATGTAGATTTGTTGCGTAAGTTTATTACTGAGCGGGGGAAGATTCTACCTCGTCGGATTACGGGACTAACTTCTGGGCAACAACGAGATTTGACATTAGCAATTAAACGGGCTCGAATTTTGGCATTGTTGCCATTTATTAATGCGGAAGGCTAGAAAGTAGTTAACAGTAGCAGATGAGTTATGAGTTGTGAATAGGCTCCTAACTTTACTTTAGACGCGAGGAATATCGCGTCTCTACTAATAAAAAATCAAAGAGTTTTGTAAACTGTAGTAGCAGAGTTAACACGAGGGTTGTGGAGAAGGGGACGCTAGTTGAATTCAAACTTCAAGGCGATCGCCGCCTGGGCGTAGTAGATCGCCCGGACGGAAAAACCCGTTGGTATGTGATTGATGAGAGGGGTCAATCTCACAGTCTTGCTCCGCGACAAATTACTTATAAACTTGGTGGAGAAGGTTACAAGTCTTCGCAAATTCCGAGTTTTTTAGAAGAAGTAAAACCATATTTAGACCCATCGAGCTTAGAAGTAGCATGGGAATTGCTGGTTGAAGAGGGTGAGACTGTAAATCCAACCCAGATGGCAAATCTACTGTTTTCAGAATCAGAAGCGGCTCATTGTTACGCCGCTTATTGTTTGTTATCAGAGGATACAATCTATTTCAAGCATAAGGGAGATGTTTATGAGCCGAGAACTGCTGCTCAGGTGGCAGAACGCAAACATCAACTGGAAGTAGAAGCGCAAAAAGTCCAGGGACAGCAGGAATTTCTGACTCGTATGGAACAAGCGCTCAACGGTGAAGTTGTGGAATGGCAAAGATACGATCGCCAGCGCTTGGAAGCTTTAGAAAAGTATGCAACTCTGCTTGCGGACACAGCTAATAATAAGTCCTTAAATCCTGATGCGTTCATTCGTGCCTATCCTCCACCAGCACAGGTTTTAGAAACGATGAATATGGTAGGACGTCCAGCAACTCCCCCAGCGGCTTTTCAACTGCTAGTAGATTTGGGTTGTTGGAGTCCCCACGAAAACTTATTTCTGCGTCGTTCCTCAATTCCAGTTCAGTTTCCTAGTAAGGTGTTAGAAGTGGCGCAACAGCGATTGGATTCACATCCTCCAGATTTAGATGTAGACCGCCTAGATTTAACTAATTTGAAGGTGTACACTATTGATGATGAAAGTACCACCGAAATTGATGATGGTCTCAGTTGGGAATTACTCCCGGATGGCTCCGAGCGATTATGGATACATATCGCTGATCCTACCCGTTGGCTAATACCAGAAGATGACTTAGATTTAGAAGCTAGGAAGCGGGGTAGTACAGTTTACTTACCTACGGGAATGATTCCCATGTTTCCGGAGGTATTGGCAACAGGTCCGATGAGTCTGGTGCAGGGATTGGTGTGTTATGCCCTTAGTTTTGGAATAGTGCTAGATGAGACAGGGGCAGTAAAAGATTACAGTATTTATGCTAGTAGGATTAAGCCCACCTATCGCCTCACCTACGAAGATGTAGATGAAATGCTGGAGTTAGCCGTTGAAGCAGAACCAGAAATTGCCGCGATCGCTAAATGGGCAAAACAGCGTAAAACTTGGCGATATAATCAAGGAGCCATTAGCATCAATATGCCGGAGGCGATGATTAAAGTCAAAGGGGAAGAGATTAATATTGATATTTTAGAAGACTCTTACTCCCGGCAATTAGTGGCAGAGATGATGATTTTAGTCGGTGAAGTTGCTGCCCGTTACGGTCAAGTTCATAATATACCTCTACCATTTCGCGGTCAACCGCAGCCAGAATTGCCCCCAGATGAAGAGTTAATTCAATTACCAGCTGGGTTGGTGCGTGCTTGTGCTATGCGTCGCTGTATGCCTAAAAGTGAAATGAGTATGACTCCTTTGCGTCACGCTGGTTTAGGTTTAGATACATACACCCAGGCAACTTCTCCTATTCGCCGTTATAGCGACTTGCTGACCCATTTTCAATTAAAGGCGCATTTGCGGGGGGAATCACCACCTTTTTCTGCCGAACAGCTCAGAGAGGTTTTGATGAGTGTTACCTCTACTACTCAAGAATTGACAATGGTGGAAAGGCAAACTAACAAATATTGGGCATTAGAATATCTACGTCGCCATCCTGATGAAATTTGGCAGGCAATGGTGCTAATGTGGCTCAGAGAAGATAGTGGTTTAGCATTGATTTTGTTGGAAGATTTGGGCTTGCAGTTGCCTATGTCCTTCCGGCGTCCTGTAAATTTGGGTGAAGATATATTAGTAAAAGTCAGCTACTGCGATCCGCAAAAAGATTTTATTCAATTCCAAGAAATTATTTATCAAGAGGCTGAAACGGCGACAAATTAGTTGATTTGTAGGGATGGCTTGAAAATTGGGAACACACAAGAGCTAAGAAGTATTGTTTTGGCACTGCTGAATTTAGGGATGATTTATGTGGTGTAGGCATCTTGCCTGCCTCATAAATACTGATAACGGGCAGGGATGCCCGTTCCACCCAAGGATGCCCGTTCCACCCAAGGATGCCCGTTCCACCTAGGGATGTCCGTTCCACAAACCAAGATGCCCATCCCAGAACACCATGAAAATCATCTCGCATTAATAATGTCCCCTGACGCTGTGTAGATAGCTTGCGGAGACATTAGCCATATCACATTAACTGTATTTAGTCAATCACCCTTATTTATGAGGTGAGTTAGGGAGCTGAAAATTGGTCTTTCCTGATGTGATGGAAATTTGACTTTTAGATTAGAGGCTACGATAAATATAGGGTTATAGCGGTTTTGGAGAAAAAATGGTCAGGGAAAGCCCAAAACTACTTTTTTCTACTATATCATCAAACGACGCTATTGCGTTAGTAATCTAGAAAATATTTTTGGGAAAAAAAGTCAAAAATATTTGTATATCAAATTAAATTTGAATTTAGTATAATTTTTTATTATATTTTTTGGTGTCAGCACAAAGGTAAGCTGTTCCACATTTAAATTGTATATGACCGACGGGCAAGACCCCCATCACACAAGAAACTGATGATTTGTGTTTATGCAAATTAGATGTGCATAACACCTACGGAAGAAACAAAGATTTTTATGGGAATTCACCTGAGCTACGGCTAATTGCTAAACTACAAATTGCTTAAAATTAGTCAACTTTAACAGATAAATTGATAGTATAGTCAACAATACAATCAACATTCCTATACTCATGATTCCTAAATTTAAAGGAATGAAAAAAATATTTGTAAATATATGAATTTCATACTGTTTAACTAACAAGAATAATAAGCACTGCCAGTATTTGTGTAATGCAAACAATCAAGAGAATATTGAGATAATTTTTGTATATACCAATTAGATTTAATTGTTAAAGGATAAATAAAACAGAAAATGTGATTTAAAGTTTATTTTCGTACTCCAAGCCAGATTGACGCAAACCATATTCTCGTAGGATAATTTTACCGTCATTACTATTACTAATTATCAGTTCTGCGGCTGAAAAAGGAAGGAACCTGACATAGTAGGCTTTTCCATCTTTGACTGCAATATAGCTGATCCAATTATCGTCTTTATCAGATTTAATTTTAGGTATTTTAGCTACTGGTACATCACTTAAATCAGTAACTTCCTTTTGGTTGTCGTAGATATTTATATATCGTTGTTGGAGACCGTGAATTCTCACAGTTTTGGTGTTGGTAGCAAAATAAATTAAAGTTTCTGCATTGGGAGGATTTACTGGAGACAATTTGATAACATCATCCCGTATCCAACCAATATCATTGGGTTTATCTCCAAATTTTACTTGATACCAAATATGACTATCACCTGGAGGTTTGATTTTACCGAGGACTTGGACTATATCCCCTGGTTTTCCTTGGTGTTTAACGCTGCGTTTACGGGAAGGTCCTGAGCGAATGTTAATAGAGATGTTTCTGTCGGTGTTACTTTTGAGGATACCATTTGTGTTTGACACAGGTTGTATAGATTCCCTATTTATCCTCTGTTTGTTGAGATTGATATCCTTGGCATTGCTATTAGATATAACTGTAAAATTAACTAATGTAATTACACAAAATAAAATTCCACAGGAAGCAAATTTGATATTATTGGAAAGCGTACCAGGAGTATTCATGGAGGTGTGTTAAATAGGTAGGCACAATTAAATGTAACATAGAATCTCACCCCCAATCCCTCTCCTAGCCTCACCCCTAGGGTCTGTTTTCAAATTCGCCCTAGCCACTGTCCATTTATTCTTAAGTAACTAGGAGTTATGCACTGTACAAATTAGCCATAATATGTATCAGGCAATTCAGTCGTTTCACGCGCTTTGCATAACCCTAATTCACTCGCTTTTTTTGCTGTGTTAGGTTCTATAAATGGCTGAAATAACTAAATCTCGTATAGTACTTATGTACAATGCGTAAGTCCTATAAACCACTGTTCTTTTAACCACGGTTTTATGTCGTTTTTTTAGCGTTTGACGCACTGTCTCGTCTGAAATTGAATCTACAATACCAAGAGTTATCAATTGGTCTGCTAAAAGCTGCATTGTTCAAGGAGTCGGTCCTTCAGGTGCAGAGGAATAAGCCGTGGCAATTAGAAATGCTTCTTGTTTACCATCAAGTTTAGGAGGCTTTGGTGGATGCGGACGGTCAACAATTGCATATTCTAGCCCTCCAACCACGAATTTTGGTTCTTCCGTAGTTAGTGGGCTAAAAAAATCTATTTAAATTCCAAAACACTCGTAATACAATGGTTACATGGGTTAATTCCTAACAAAAATTTAGTTTTTACGCATTTTGAGATTTCAGTGCTGTCTTTACAGTCAAATTTAAACTTAAACTAACACTTTAGCCCACTAAGTACCGAAGAGCCAGAATTCTAGGACAATAAGGAAAAGTCGCACTCTACTAAGAGTTAAAATTGTGGTCTGGTAACTAAAATTTGTTGAGTATTTAGTAATCGCTTTAGGTATTTTATATTATACCAATTTGCAACAAGAATGCGACACATAATTGGTTGGTAGGGGTGCGGTTTCCGCGCCCTAAAATTCGATGTGTTGCAAACATTTTTTGATTTGGTATTAGTAGTTCACTACACCAATTTTGCAGAGTTAATAGTCAAGTAAAAAAGTACTTTTTTCGGATTAAAATTCTGAGTAAAAACTATGTTTTGTTTGGCTTGATGAACCACGAATTATTACTAATTGGGCCATTTTTGATTAATAGATACATGGGGAATATAAACATACCATGTATTATATTGTTGAGAGCCAAGTTCAACAGAAAAATTGACTAGATAATGATTGTTGTCAGCTTCTATGTAATGCTTGATTCCTACTACAGCACCCTCAGATATTTCACATTTTTGTTCAGTAGGAAGCTGACTAGAATCTTTGATTTTTTTCTTGAAAACTGTACCTTTAGGGTTAGTAACGGTGAGAATAAAGCGGGTTGCTGAAGCTGCATTAGATGTTTGGTTAACGGTGATAGATTGCATAACAAATCTCCTTTAATTGTTTAATGTTTGAATTGTGAATTGTTTTTGCTTACAATTAATACTTCAGGGAGATTTGCAGGGATTACGTAAAAAAAATAGTACCCACAAGGGTAATTATTATTAAACATCTGGTGTAAAAGAATGTTCCAGACGTAGCAATGCTACATCTGGAACAAGGGTTATGGCTGACCCATGGTTAATTTCCAGCAGATGTCTAATGGTAATAGTCAAGTTTAGTAGGGTGGACAATAATTGCCCATCCTACTAAGGGTTAAAATCGTGATTTGGTAAGTGAAATTTGCTGGGTATGTGATAATCACTTTAGCTTAGTTCATTAATAGATACATGGGGACGATAAACATGCCATGTATTGTATTGTTGTTTACCAAGCTTAAGCGAAAAAGTGACTTTATAGTGATTATTTTCAACTTCTATGTAAGTAAGGACTCCTACCACAGCACCTTCAGGTATTTCACATTTTTTGTCAGCAGGAAGGTTACGAGAAGCTTCGGTGCTGTCTTTCTTTAAAAATGTACCTCCAGGGTTAGTGACGGTGAGAAGAAAGTGGGTTACTGAGGCTACATTAGATAATGGGTTAACATTGGTAGATGGCATAACAAACCCCCTTTAATTATTTAATGTTTGAATTGTTAATTTGTTTAGTTCATAATTAATAAACTTGTCGCTTAATAAAACCGAAAATTGCTTAAACTTTTGTACTGTATGCTTTTTGTATTTAGCTTATTTGGTGACAACTCTATGCTCCTCACTTTTCACACTATGTTGAAAAGGTCATTTTAGCATTTTCTCAAACCCTAATTCTTGCGTTTTTTAATTGCTTATTATCATTAGTTCAGAGGTATTGAGAATAATAGTGTGGAAAAAGTAAAGTTGTTGCGTCGATTCAGAACAGAACTCACCCTAAAAAGTCATCTTTATTATATTATCTCGTATTTTTTGTTAGTTTTTCGTGAATATATGTTAATTATTTTACTTATTACTCTACTGTGAATTGCGGATTTGTTACATTCTTTAGGGTGTTAAAAAGCATCTAACTAACAAGCAAATATCAGAGTATTTCAAGTTTCTCGATCTTAAAGACCGGGTTTGGTGTTGGTGGAGTATCGAACATTCTCGTACTTAGTCGATGAGAAACTGGGTTAATACTTCAGGGAGATTTGCAGGGATTACGTAAGGAAAATAGTACCCACAAGGGTGATTCTGATTAGAGAGATTGGTAAATGGTAAACCTCTTACCTATTACTCATTACCTATTAGCAACCCAAACCGATATGATAGTTATGAGAGAAATATAATATAAAATTTAACAAGATTTACCCAGCCATCATGAACCATAAACATAAATATCATTTTTTACGCTTTACAGTTGTTACCCTAGTAATTATATGTAACTTGCTAGTTTTCCCTATCAATACAACCATTGCAGCTACACTATCTACCTCTGTCTACGAACAAAAAGTTACCCATAGTAGTGACGGTATCGGTAAATACTACATGGGTAGGGAAATAGCCCAAGTTATGGGACACAGGGGTGCGAGTTGGTTAGAACGTCCTAGTCGAGAAGTACAAGAAAAGCCATCTCTGATTATTAATGCTCTTAACTTTAAACCAGATGATGTAGTAGCAGATATTGGTGCGGGAACTGGCTACATTAGCTTTATGATAGCTCCTCAATTACCTCAAGGAAAGGTTTTAGCTGTAGATATTCAGCCAGAAATGTTGGATATTATCGAGTTTTTTAAACAAGAGAAAAATATCACCAATGTTGAGCCTATTTTAGCAACTTCTACTAATCCCAATTTACCATTAGCAACCGTTGATTTAGCATTAATGGTGGATGCTTATCACGAATTTGAGTATCCCCGGGAAGTAATGTCAGAAATTGTTAGCGCGCTAAAACCTGGTGGAAGGGTAGTTTTGGTAGAGTATCGGGGTGAAAATCCGTTTATTATGATTAAACGTCTCCACAAAATGACTCAGAGACAGGTTAAAAAAGAAATGCAAGGGGTAGGTTTAGTTTGGAAAGAAACTAAAAATTTATTACCACAGCAGCATTTAATGATATTTGAAAAACAGATATAGTCACAGACAATAGGATGTTTGACGCTACTGAATGTCGCAGCATTTTTAACCCATACATCACTGAAGTAGGAACTCAAAGAAGAAAGGGGGTTTGTTTCCAATTTAGATATTTATAGATAGCCAAGTAATAGGAAACCAACAGAAACCGGGTTTGTTTCCAATTTAGATATTTATAGATAGCCAAGCAATAGGAAATCAACAGAAACCGGGTTTGTTTCCAATTTAGATATTTATAGATAGCCAAGTAAACCTCGTCCAAGTTGAAACCTGGAGTTTGTCAAAAGGGAATAGGGAATAGGGAACTCTTAATAGGGAATAGGGAATAGGGAATAGGGAATCAAAAACTATTGGTTTCAAAATAGACATGGTTTAATAGGAAACCAACAGAAACTGGGTTTATTTCCAATTTAGATATTTATAGATAGTCAAGCAATAGGAAATCAGAAGAAACCGGGTTTATTTCCAATTTAGATATTTATAGATAGTCAAGCAATAGGAAATCAGAAGAAACCGGGTTTATTTCCAATTTAGATATTTATAGATAGCCAACCAATAGGAAACCAACAGAAACCGGGTTTGTTTCCAATTTAGATATTTATAGATAGTCAAGCAATAGAAACCTAGTTTCTGTTGAATGACCTCGAATTTAACTTTGAGATTCTGGTGGAATTAAGCTAGCGGTTTTAGTGTTACTATCCCACACTATCCAAGCAAATTTATTATCTAAATCTACGGGATTTTCTGTCACTTTGACATACAGCTTTTCACTACCTCGATTTTCAATAGCAAAGTCTGCATTTTGAGCATATACTACCTTAAAACCCCTATCCCTTAAACAATACATAGCCCAAGCTTTTAACGATTGTCTCCCAGGTTCGTGGGGAATGGGGGGTTTTTTGATTGTTTCTTCAATAACTTGATAGATTTGCATTTTGGTCAATTAAAAATTAAAAATTAAAAATTAAAAATTGGTAACTCCTCACTCTTAACTCCTAAATCCCAACTCCCAACTCATAACTCCTAACTCCTAACTTATAACTTCTAACTTTTGAGCGCAAGCATTGCACCCCTACTAACTTCTAACTAATTTCAAATTGGATCGCAACGAATCTCTACCATAAAGCCATCGGGATCGTAAAAGTATACTCCTCTACCAGTGGGACGGGAAACCGGACCATGTGCGATGGCTATGTGATTACTTTTTAAGACTTCGACAGCAGTATCAAATAACCGTGGATCGATGTCAAAAGCGAGATGATATGCTCTAGTAAAACTCTTTTCTGGATTGGGATCGGGTGGTGTCAGTTGTGGTTCCCAAAATAAATCCAGGATAGTACCATCAGGAGTCACAAAATTAGCCACTTTACCCTGTTCGACTAATTTTACCAGAGTTTTGGGCACTTCATCCCCTGTCAATTCGTGTAAACCCAGAGTAGTTCCGTAAAAGTGACGAGAAGCCTGCATATCTTTAACATTTAGGGCTATATGATGCACTTTACGTAGATTCCCCGGAACAAGGGTTATGTTAGAGTTACTATTAGTTAACATTGCAGGAATTCTGATATTTAATTATTAATTTAGTAAATGGTAAATTGTAAAATTATTACCTATTACCCATTACCCATTACCTATTACCCATTACCTATTACCTATTACCTATTACCTATTACCTATTACCTATTACTAAGCATCAGGAGTTTTAAGTTTAATTAGTCGATGAATTTTCCAAGGAATGCCCCGATACTTACCTGTGATTTCTTCTTCTACAATTTTGCTAGCTATAATTCTATCTTCATCCCTATCAGCACTATATTGTTGGTTAATCTTTACTGGATTATTTTCTCGTAGATAAATAGTTTTTTGGCTGTTGCTGTTATAATGAAATTCCTTTTGATTGTAGTCCTGTAATTTCAGTTTGTACTCGTTTTTTAACAACAGTTTATGAGTAGTGAATATGATAAGTATAAGCAGCAATAACTGGATTTCCCAAGGGGCTAATATTAAACTGACAATTAAACTAATAACAGTAGCTACCCCTGATAGCTGTGCGATTTCATCACTTGATTCTTTACATATATAGCCAGTTATTAAACCAGCAGACAATGGTACTAAGAAAAATAAAGGCATTTTTATCCCCTTTAGACATGAAAGTAGTTTTTTATATGAATATTCAAGTTGCTACCTCGAACATTGTTGTCAATTATACATAGAAAATTTTCCAGCCACAATAGCCTACTAATGACAACAGCTTGTAAAGTTAATATTCCTTAAGCATTTGGTATATTAGCTTATCACTCTTAGCTTGCAGCCTCAAAATTATTTAACTTCGCTACCTTAATTGATTAACTTTTCGATTTACATCCCAATGCTAAATATTCCTCAACTACTATCAACGGAACTAAACCTCAAACCCTTTCAAGTACAAAATGCGCTGGCATTACTGGGAGAAGGTGCAACAATTCCCTTCATTGCGCGTTACCGTAAGGAACGCACTGGGGAAATGAATGAAGTCCAGTTGCGTGATTTGGCTGATAAGTATAATTACTTAACAGAATTAGAAGAAAGAAAGGTAGTAATTTTAAAAGCGATCGCCGAACAAGGTAAACTTACGGATGAATTAGAAAAGAAAATTCAAGCCTGTTTACAAAAGACGGAACTAGAGGATTTATATTTACCCTACCGTCCTAAACGTCGCACCCGTGCTACCATTGCTAGGGAAAAAGGATTAGAACCCCTAGCAGAGTTTATTAAGTCTTTAAATGTGAGAAATGGTGTATCTGTCCCCTTAGACGCAGAAGCAGCAAAGTATGTTTCCCAGGAGAAGGGAGTCAAGAATGTGGAGGAAGCTTTAAAGGGTGCTGGGGATATTCTTGCGGAGGAAGTAGCAGAAAAAGCAGAATTACGGGCATATTTAAGGGAGTATTTGTTAGCAGAAGGGGTATTTGTCTCCCGCATTAAAGATGATTATCCCGAAGGTACAACTAAGTTTGAAATGTACCGCGATTATCAAAACAAAGTGAGGAATATTGCACCCCACAATCTGTTAGCTTTATGTCGGGGTGAGAAGGAAGGGATATTGAGTTTTGCAATTGATTTTGATGAGGATGTGGTGCTTTCTTATTTGGAATCAAAAGAAATTCGCACTAAACAGCGTCCGATTCGCAGTTTTTATCAGCAAATGCTCAAAGATGCATTTAATCGTTTGATGAAAAATTCTTTGATGACTGAGGTAATTTCTGAGAAGAAACTATATGCAGATATCGAATCTATTAAAACCTTTGAAGCTAATTTACGGGAATTACTATTATCTGCACCTGCGGGAATGAAACCGACAATGGCAATTGATCCCGGTTTCCGTACTGGTTGTAAGGTGTCAATTTTGGCAGAAACTGGGAAATTTTTGGAATATCAAGCGATATTTCCCCATTCTGGAAGTGAACAACGAATTAAAGCTGCAAAAATCCTGAAAAGTTTAATTGAAAAGTATAAAATTCAGTTAATAGCTATTGGTAATGGTACTGCTTCTAGGGAAACAGATGAATTTGTGGGAGAAGTACTGAAAACAATTGACAGCAAACCCATAAAAGTCATTGTCAATGAATCCGGTGCATCTATCTATTCTGCTAGCAAACTCGCTGCACAAGAATTCCCTGATTTAGATGTTACTGTGCGTGGTGCTATTAGTATTGGTAGACGCTTGCAAGATCCTTTAGCAGAATTAGTGAAAATTGACCCCAAATCTATTGGTGTAGGACAATATCAGCACGATGTAGACCAAAAATTACTGAAAAAGAAATTAGATGAAACTGTGGAAAGTTGCGTTAACTATGTGGGGGTGGATTTAAATACTGCTTCCAAAGAACTGCTAACTTTCGTCTCCGGAATTACAGCTAGTGTCGCTAATAATATTGTTCAATATCGCAACGAAAATGGGGCATTTAAAAATCGCAAACAACTGCTAAAAGTATCTAAATTGGGACCAAAAGCCTTTGAATTAGCAGCGGGTTTCTTACGTATTCGTGGTGGTGATAATCCCCTAGATAATACCGCAGTGCATCCGGAAAGTTACGCAGTGGTGAAGGCGATCGCCTCGGATTTGCAAGTCTCCTTAACTCAGATTACAGAAATTGCAGCGAAACTGAAGAATATTAACCTGAAAAAATACGTCACCGATACCGTTGGAGAACCCACATTAAGGGATATTTTAAGTGAATTAGAAAAGCCAGGAAGAGACCCCAGGGCTGAATTTAAATATGCCACATTTCAAGAGGGAATTAAAGAAATTTCTGACTTAAAAGAGGGGATGATATTAGAAGGAATTGTCACAAATGTGGCGAATTTTGGTGCATTTGTGGATATTGGAGTGCATCAAGATGGGTTGGTGCATATATCCCAACTTGCTGATAGATTTGTTTCTGATCCCAAGGAGATTGTCAAGGTGGGACAGGTGGTGAAGGTGAAGGTGATGGAAGTGAATGAGAAGTTGCGGAGGATTGGTTTATCGATGAAAGCAGTGAAGCAGTAGAGGTGAAATGTTATAGGACGAAAAATGCATAATAGTAATGGTAGACCGTATAAACGCGGTCTATCATTCATTAAGTCAGTAGTTATATTGATATTATGGGGTTAAATATAGGAATCCGGTTTGATTTCTGAATTGACTTATAGGGGGAGGGAACAGGAAACTCTTAACAGGGAATAGAAAGTGTACTGAGTTCTGTTCAAAAATCAAATAGTAATCCTATATTTATTTAAAGGATCTATGTTAAGTGGAATTTTAAGTAATATTCAAATCTTTGGTTATTTCTTCAAGAAGGACGGTAAGGTATTGTCTCAACAGAAACTTAAATTTAATTTCGCTAAGGAATGCAAAAAAGAAGAAATCATGGAACAAGCTGGGTTTGCTTTCGTTGGTATCCATGACAGCCAAAAATTTCATATTTATCGGAAGAAATAATCATTGTATAACTATAATCTCTAGCAGCTTGATGACATTCTCTCGTACTTTTTGAACTGAAAAAAGCTTGTGCATAGATAGTGGATGTACGGTAAGCAATATAGCGGTTTTCGGTTGGGTGCAATACAAATTTAACCTCACCCTGACAAGACCGGACATCCCTCTCCTTACTATAGACACGGAGTGGCTTCCCGTAGGGTAGGAGAGGGTTCATAGGGTGAGGTTCTTAGTGTATTGGACTGAAGTGAAAACTGCTATAGTCTGTCAAGTTTGAAATGATGGAGAGATTTATGTAACCTTGATTTTGGAGTAATCCTTTTCAAGATTGGTTATCCCTCAAAACTATGTTGACAGACTAATGGTTTGTCCCATTAATTCTGAGGGGTTTCCATCACACCCACCTGGGACTATAAGTCCCAGTCTAATAGTCAAAGTCATATAAATATGACTATAAAACTAGCTATCAAAACTAATGGGACAGACCACTAATACTCTCTAATTAGATTATTGTAGGGTGGGTATTATCCACCCTGTCACAAAAGAAGTTAGACGACTATAGTAAAATCCCAAGAGTTTAGAGTCGTGGTATCCATTCCTGTCACAATTGCTAAGGTTTCACTACCAACCATAATGTTGTCACCCGAGAAATTCAGATCGCTGAACATTAATCCACCAGCTAATCCAATCCGATCTGCACCTTGTCGGAAATCTTCAATGGTATCGGTTCCTTCACCTAGTGCTAAAATAAAGATATCGGCATTTTGACCACCTCTAAGGGTGTCATTGCCATAACCACCCCGCAGTAAATCATCACCTTGTCCACCTTTGAGTAAGTCATCACCACTACCACCCAAAAGTTCGTCGTTGTCTTTACCACCTTCTAAACTATCATTACCGGTACCGCCATAAAGGGTATCGTTATTTTGATCGCCTTTGAGAAAATCATTACCACTGCCACCCCAAAGTTCGTCGTTGTCCTTACCACCTTCTAAAGCATCATTACCCGTACCACCATAAAGGGTATCGTTATTTTGATCGCCTTTTAGGGTATCATCACCACTGCCACCCACAAGTAGGTCGTTGTCCTTACCACCTTCTAAACTATCATTATCCCAACCGCCATAAAGGGTATCGTTATTTTGATCGCCTTTTAGGGTATCATCACCACTGCCACCCACAAGTCGGTCGTTGTCCTTACCACCTTTTAGGGTATCGTCACCCGTACCACCATAAAGGGTATCGTTATTTTGATTCCCTTTGAGTAAGTCATCATCACTACCACCCCAAAGTTGGTCGTTGTACTTACCACCTTTTAGGGTATCATTACCTGCACCGCCACTCAGGGTGTCATTGCCCTCTAAGCCTTTGATTGAGTCGTTGCCTGATTTGCCGCTGAGGTTATTATTACTACTATCACCTCTAATATAAAGACTATTAGACAAAGAACCCAAAAATGGGTCAATGGGGTTGTCTGTAGTCCCTACAAGGTCGTCATTAACATCATCAGTTAAACCACCAGCACCATCACCATTTCCAATTATATTGTTACCACCACTGATAAAGTCAGTGTTCTCTCCAATACCTGCAATATCGTTATTATCATTACCAGCTATAATACTGTTCGTAACTGTGGTAGTGGGAGTTAATGGAACGGGAGCAGTTGTATCAACGTTAACAACGCCACCGCCGATAGGAGCAGTATTATCTGTGATTGTACTATCGTTAACCTCAAGAACACTATCTGCGTTGACAATGGCACCACCACCAGTAGTAGCTGTGTTGCCACTAATTGTACTATCGTTGATGGTAGCAGTCCCAAAAAATTGAGTGTGGATAGCACCACCAAACTGAGCAGTATTGCCACTAAGGGTACTGTCGTTGACAATAAGATTACCACTATCATTAAAAATACCGCCACCAAGGGAAGTAGCCGTGTTATCACTAACGACACTTTCATTGATAGTTACAGTACCAGAGTTTGCGATGGCACCGCCAAAACGAACTGCTGTATTAGCAGTTAAAGTACTGTTAGTTACTGTCACGACACCAGTACTATTGTTAGCGATAGCCCCACCAGCAGTGGCAGCGCTATTACCAGTAACGTTACTGTCAATAATGTTCAAAACCCCAGTGTTGCTAATTCCACCACCAGAGCGAGTCAAAGCCGTATTATTACTGACAGTGCTTTCAATAACAGTGAGAGTACCCCCATCGTTGAAAATACCACCACCACGAATTTGAGCCGTATTGTCAGTAACAGTACTTTCAGTGATCGTCAGATTCTCGGTACTGAAAATACCAGCACCCTCATCTGAATTACCATCAGTAATAGTTAACCCTTCAATCTCAACATTAATTTGATTACTAGCATCACCATCGTTTATATTGAAGATACGGGAAGTATGATTAGCACTAATAGTTAATTGGTCTGCACCTAAACCATCGATAATTAAATCATCGGTAATTCCTAACTCTCCTAGGGTGAGAGTGATAATCTCTCCACTCAAACTAGAGTCGAATACAATGGTATCCTCTCCCTCAGAAGCATTAGCCAAAGCGATCGCCTCTCGTAAGGAAAGACCTGTATCTTCTCCATCCCCATCATCATTAGCAGTGGTAACTGTGAAAGTCCCTAATACTCCAGCATAGGCTTCTCTCACCTGGGGTTCAAAGACTAAGGATGTCTTAATATTCCCCTTAATAACCTCAAGTTCCCAGTCTCCTCCTTGATCAGCACTCCCTGTGAGATTTGCAGAAGCGGCTATATTGGCTTTGGTGAGGTGGTGGAGTTTTGACAAAAATTCTTCTCCCGCATCCCCTGCAGCAACCTGACAACCGTAGAGGAAAATATTGGAGGATGCAACAGCCCAAGTTTTAAGCTGATTGGTATAATGGTTAAGAGTATCGAGGCTGAGTTCACTATTACCAAGATATAGGCAGCCAGGGGAACCGTGAGAAACAATATGTAAACTATTAATGTCTGTGCGATCGCTCAGAATTTCTGTAATTTGTTCTACACCATCCTGATTGCTATCAAGTACTACTACCTCCGTCCCTGAAACGACTCCAGCTATGAGACTCTGATAGTTTTCTACAGAAGAGTCAATAAAAGCGATTGCACGTTGCGCAGTTGTTTTTGTCAAGATTGTCTGAGTCAGAGGAAAAAGTGCAAGGCTTTTGGTATAGTCGGTTGGGATTTGAGATTCCTGAAGTGTCATCAGCATAAGTAATATCTTTTGAGGTCTTTTGGTAATGCTTGGATTTTGAACTTGGGAATTTGAATTTTAAATTTACATTAATCTAAAATTATCCCCATCAAAGTTTTCTATTTGAGCTAACAACAAATTTTTTTATCAATAAAATCAAGCCAAATAGTTGATTTTTATATAATGCAACTATCATGCAACTATTCTATTAACATATAAAAAAATCTTGGATCTGTTAACCGTAAAAAACCTGAAGCTTAGATGACCCTAACTAAATTTATCATAAACCAAAAATTCAGTATTCAATTCAGTATTCGATTAAACTTTAAATAAATTTTATACAAAATATACAAAACCTGTTTTGCGAATTGACAAGTCAGGGTTTGGGCTATTGCTCATCTTGGCGCTGTGGAGTTTACAGCTATTTACGGTGAATTAACGGTCATTCATGACAAGTTAAAATCAAGCAAAAATGAAGTTTGTCAACTCGTAATTATCCTTAAAAATGAAAATATAAAGTATTAAATTTACATTTAATTGGGCTTGCCATGCAAAAATGGATGATGGAATAAACTATCCAATTGTAGGGTGGGAGTCTCCTTTGCCTAATTAACTGGAAAAGGTGAGACACGCATCCTACAAGGTGAGTCCACCGATACAGTGTACTCAGAGGATATTTGGAAAGTCTAAAAGCTTACTAAAAACCTCAGTTCTTATCTCTCTCCTACTAGTCCAGAGACTTTGAAACCCCCATTCCCTAGTTAGGTTTCCAGGGTTTTGATGTTAATAACAATACTTTTCAAACAACTTCTAAACTATAGAATACTCCTTTCGGTAAGTAAATCGACGGAAATAAATATAACTATGTTACGAAACGTAAATAGCCCTGAAACCTTTACCAATGACCAATGACCAATGACAAATGACGACCCTAACTGCTTTGTTTTATTTGTACCGACCTACTTATCCTAAGATTACCTGTAAAACTTTCTCCTCCTCTTCCCATTCTTCCCCCTCTGACTCAATTCGGTAATCTTCTAGCAGGATGGGAGTAATCATATTGGTGCGTTAGAGGATGTTTGAAAAGTATTATGTTGAACATCAAAACCCTGGAAACCTAACCCCTAACCCCTGGGGGAAACCCTCTCCTAGAAGGAGAGGGAAGCGGAAAAACTTTTAATGCTGGAAGGGGAACAGAAAAATAGGGGTTTCAAAGTCTGTTTCCTCCTAGGAGAGAGATAAGAAGTGAGGTTTTTAGTAATCTTTTAGACTTGACAAACATCCTCTTAGACTAAAGTCATAACGCACCCTACAGATACTATAGATATTATTTACAATAGTTTACAAAAATCAGCCCACTATATAATTGAAAAGCGGGATCCCAATTAGTTTCTTCCCTGCGAAACAAATGTATATGAGAGGAAATTTGAGCGAGGATTTCTGTTTGGTCTAAAACTGTTTCTGCAAAAGGTGCAAAATCTGACCAAAGTTGAGCTTGAGGTAACTTATTCTCAATCATTTTCATCAAACTATTCCAATTAATGCGGATTGTATTTTGGCTAGATTGGGGAGTAATTTCTATTCCTTGCTTAAATTCATAACCATTGTCATAAAATCGCAAAATACAACCCCTACCGGGTAAGTGTAAATCGCAAAATTGAAAATAGTCTTGGGTTTTGGTTTTGCGTTTTAACTTCCGACGAGCATCAACATCTATAACCTCTTCAAAAATGGGTAAAAGTCCCAACACCCGTGCTGTGACTTCCGACCAATCAAAGCTGAGAGAACCAAGTTGATTTGCTTGATTGCGACAAACCACAGTCGGTTTGGGGTCAAATTCCGTGAAATATTCAACTTGAAAGACTTTAATTGACTCAATGGCTGATATTTTGCTCCAAAAACAAGGAATACCAGCATTTTTTAGCTGTTCTCCATAAAATTTAAGCTCTCCCACAGCACCACTACGATAAAATCGCCAACCACGACTAGGTAACAACAAACGAGCGCTATAAGCATCTATCTGCATAATTTGGGCAAACTTTTGCGCTGCTTCTTTCTTTAATTCATGAGCGAGAGGTTCTAAAACTAATACTCCCGCTTCCGTATTCTCTATATCACTTGTAGCTGCGTCTATAGCGCGTTTTCGTTCTGCTTGTTCAATATCTTGCAGTCTTTGTAAACCCTGACGTGCTTGAGTAATTATCTTAGTATTCATCGTATCCCGCAGCAGTCGTCGATACACCTTTTCTGCTTCCTGACGTTTCCCCGACACTTCATGTAACCGTCCCACATAGAACTGCACCCAAGGATTATCAGGTGATTGTTGTAACAATTTTTTCAGTAATTTTGCGGCACTACGATAGTCTTTTTCCTCAAAAGCGGCGACAACTTGCTCAAGCATACATAACAAAGTATAAAATATTCTGGAAAATATAACTCACCCAAATACCCCAAAGAAACTTTTGCACCTCTGCGTCTTTACGTGAGATATAACTACTTTATACTTCACAAATAGCGGAAAGCAAGGATAGAGCCACAATTGGTGCTGTGACAGCCCTGAGGATACGATGACCGAGGGACACGGGTTCAAAACCAGCTGCAATTGCACATTCAAGTTCCTTTTGGGTCCATCCTCCTTCAGGTCCCGTAGCAATTACAACTTCAGAATTTACAGACAATCCTTGAATCATATCCTTGAGGTGAGGATAATTACCACGCCCCTCACAAATAAAACGGTGAGTTGCACTACTAGATGTCAAAGCCGTATTAAAAGAAACAGGTTCCAAAACAGTAGGTATAAAAGCACGCTCCGATTGTTCCGCCGCTTCCTGAGCAATGCGTCGCCAACGTTCTACCTTCTGGGGACTGGGTTTCAGCAAAGTGCGATCGCTCAACACTGGAGCAATACAAGTTACACCCAATTCAGTACAAAAACGGACAATATCATCAAAGGCATTTCCCTTAGGTAAAGCCACCATCAAGGTAATGGCTACACCTAACTCCGTTTCTACCACCAATGGTTCTAAAACCCGTGCTTGTTCCCCTGCTAGCTGCGCTAACCACCATTTTCCCATCCCATCCATGGCAATAAAGCGATCGCCATCTCCCAAGCGCAAAACACGACGCAGATAATGTAATTGTTGCGATGTCAGTAATATAAGTTCTTGTTGAAATTGAGAAGGTGCGATCGCTATTCGTTGGAGTTGGGACATAGAAACTATAGGAATTCGGTTTGATTTGTGAATTGAGTTGTAGGGGGAGGGAACTCTTAACAGGGAACTCTTAACAGGGAATTGGGAATTGGGAACAGAAAGTGTACTGAGTTCCCTAAGCGCACAGCGTAGACTAAGCCAACAAAAATCAAATAGTAGTCCTATAAAACAATTAAAAATGCTTAGATAGGAGGCTTTTGGGCTGTTTAGATTGGTTTATTTACGCGCTCGTTATACTAGTAGAATAACGAAAACTAAAAGTTTTGTTAGGAGAATTTATAGCTGACATAAGAGAAAAAATTAAGTGATTATGCTGTGTGACACCCTAGGGTGTGGAATGTGGGTTGTAAAAAATTAAATAATTTCACTGTTGACAATTTTGGAAAATTGTTTATTATCAATAACCTCAAAAACACTCATAAGTAATCTTACTAACTAATGGAGCAATTTTGGATGCACGACGATAGCCACATTAGAATTTTATTTTTGACTGCTGAACCTACCGATACTGCTAGACTCCGTTTACAACAGGAATTGCGAGATATTCAAGAAAGATTACGACAAGCTAACCAACCAGAAAGATTTCAGTTGGATTTTGCACTGTCTGCGCGTCCAGGAGATATGAGCCAAAAAATATTGCATTTTCAGCCTCATATTGTACATTTTTCTGGTCATGGTGCAAGTACTGGTGAGCTTTGCTTTGAAAATGAGTCGGGTACAACTGGACCAGTTACACCCAAAGCTTTAGCTGACCTATTTAGATTGGTAGCGGATCAAGTTAATTGTGTGGTGTTGAATGCTTGTTATTCAGACATTCAAGCACAAGCTATTGTTGAGCATATCCCTTTTGTCATTGGTATGAAAAAAGCAATTGGGGATCAAGCTGCGATTAATTTCTCTATTGGTTTTTATACCGCACTGGGAGCAAATCGTTCCATTGACAATGCTTTTGACATTGGCTGTTTGCAGATTCAAATGGAAGATATTCCAGAAAACTTAACCCCTGTTCTGCGGATAAAGAGAGCAGATATTTTTCATGTCCAGCGTTCTTCTATCGAAGATTATTGTTATGAAGAAATTCAAAAGCCAGCTTCTTTAATCCGCATCAAAGCACCTCACCAGATGGGGAAAACATTGCTGATGAACCAGATTCTTATTTATGCAAGAGAGAAACGCTACCAAAGGGTTAGACTGAACTGTAGAGATTTAGTAGATAGCACAGTTTCGACTTTAGAAGAATTCTTACAGTCATTCTGTGTTGGAATCAGCAACAATTTAAATCTACCCAATAAGTTCGATGATTATTGGAACAATTCAGGAACTCCTGTTGACAGAGTAACCCGTTACTTTCAGAATCACGTATTGAGAGCAAATTCTCGCCCTTTAATATTAGCTTTAGATAATGTCGATTTGATTTTTGAACACCCGGAAATTGCTCCAGACTTTTGCAAACTGATACGAAATTGGCATACCAATGCACAGCAAGGGGATTTAGATAGCCATACGTGGCAAAAACTCCGTTTGATAATTGTACATTCTACTGAAGTATATGCATCTTTAGATATCAATAACTCTCCCCTGAGTAACGTTGGATTTGTGGTTGATTTACCGGAATTTAAGACAGAGGAAGTTCACGATTTGGTACAGCTTCATGGACTGAATTGGACAGATGCAGAAGTTCAGCAACTGATGGATCTTGTTGGAGGACATCCCCTGTTAGTGCGAAAGTGTCTGGAATACATTCGGCTTCATAACTCTACGCTAGAACAATTCTTGGAAGTTGCTCCTACCCTTAATGGTCCATATAATAACCATCTACAGGAACTTTTAGAAATTCTGGAAAACAATTCCGACTTGAATCAAGCATTTAAGGAAGTTGTCAATGCAGAGGAAAACCAACCGATTCAGTTACGTTTCAATCAAAAAAGGAACTTGCAACGTTTAGGATTAATAACGCTCGAAAAAAACAATTTAGCCCAGCCACGCTGCAAATTATATCGTCAATTTTTCCGTATTAATCTTTAAGGAGCAACGCAAAATAAATGCTGAAAAAATACTATCAAGTTGGCGGAACTTTAAACCCTGATGTTCCTAGTTATATAGAGCGACAGGCTGATACAGACCTTTATCAAGGAATTAAAAATGGTCAATTTTGTTATGTGTTTAATTCCCGACAAATGGGTAAATCTAGCTTGCAGGTACGAGTTAGTCAGAAGTTACGAAAAGAAGGCTTTAGGTGTGTTTACATTAGTTTAGAGGGATTTGGGACTAAAGGAGTTACCATCGAGCAGTGGTATTTTAGTTTTATCCAAAATGTAGCAGATAAATGTGGCTTAGACACCCAGGGATTATCAAGTTGGTGGAGAGAGCAAAAGTTGCAATCCCCTGTTGACCGTTTCCGTGATTTTATTGAAAGAAAGTTATTAACAGAAGTTACTGAAAATATTGTTATTTTTATAGACGAAATAGATACAGTTTTAAGTTTGGATTTTTCCACAGATGATTTTTTTGCTTTGATTAGATATTGCTATAACCAGCGTACTAATAATCCAAAATACAACCGAATTACTTTTGCATTGTTAGGAGTAGCTACACCACCTCAACTAATCGAAGATAGGAAACGCACACCTTTTAACATTGGGGAAGCAATTCAATTAAATCCTTTTTCATTTGAACAAGCTCGACCTCTTACTCAAGGTTTACAAAGTAAAGTTAGTGACTCTAAAACTGCTGAATATATATTACGAGAAGTTTTAAAATGGACTAGTGGTCAACCCTTTCTCACTCAAAAAATATGTGAAATTATTGTAGATTCTAAAGAAGCTATCCCCGTTGAAGAAAGAGCGATATCTGATTCGGTTAGACAAATTGTTAAATCCAAAATAATTGATAATTGGGAAGAACAGGATAACCCACAGCATTTGAGGACAATTCGAGACAGGATTATCAATAGTCAACAACCTACTTTTCAATTGCTAAAGCTATATCTAGAACTTTTACAGCAGCCAGAGTTAAAGACTGATGATAACCTGGTACAAAAGGAATTGATTCTATCTGGTTTAGCAATAATAGATAATAAAAAAATCAAAATTTATAATCCCATTTATCAATCTGTCTTTGATGAAAAATGGGTATCTGAAATCTTCAAAGATAGAAAACCTTATGAAGAAGAGTTATTAGGATGGAAGACTGATAAAAAACAGTCTTGGTTATTACAAGGTAAAAAATTACGTCAAGCTTTAGCATGGAAGACTGATAAAATCTTGAGTGATGAAGATTATCAATTTCTAAATGCAAGCTTAGAACTGGAAAGACAAAATTACCGGAAAAATTTCAATATTTCGCTGATAAGCACTAGTTTATTGGGTATTATAATTGGATTATTTTTAGGGCTGAGCTTTAAATATATTCAGGCTATATATCAGCCATACATATTAGAACCAGAAAAATTTAGCGAAGGAGAAGAAAACTTCTTTCGTTTCAATAATAATTTTTATTATACAGAAGCTGTTCAATCTTTTAAAAAACGTGATTACAAAACAGCCAGCTTTTTTTTTGAAACTGCTAGAGAAGTTGATAAAAATGAACCAGAATTACTGATTTATCACAATAATGCATTAGCACGTCAACGGTACAAAGATAAAAATATTAAGTATCTCACTTTAGCAGTTGCTGTACCAATAAATGCAAGAAGAGAAGTAGCGAAAGAAATATTGCGAGGAGTTGCACAAGCACAGGATAACTTTAACAAGAATCGTGAAGATAATTTAAATCTTCCATTGCTGAATATCGTAATTGCTGACGATAATGGTAATAAAGACCAGACTAGAAGAATTGCTGAAGAATTCGTGAAAGATAAAAGGGTTCTCGGTGTTATTGGACACAATACTAGTGAACTTAGTAGGTTTGCACTAAAAGTGTACGATAAAGCTGGTTTAGCAATGATATCTGCTACTAGTACCAGCACTAAATTAAGTTGGGATAAATCAAAGAAAAAAGTATTTTTTAGAACAATTCCTTCTGATGCTGTAGCTGGTAAAACATTAGCTGAATATGCAATCAAACAAAATATTAAGCGAGTTGTAATTTTCTCTACAGATGGCGACATATACAGTGACAGCTTAAAGGAAGCATTTAAAACAGCTTTTATCAAAAAAGGTGGAACAGAACCAAAAGTAGTAAATTTGGCAGATAATAAAAATGCTAAATTTAGCACTATATTTGACTATAATGCTGATGCGGCTGCATTTTTCCCAGGTATGGAACACATTCCTGTCGTTATTAATATAGCTCGGGAAAAAGAAAAAACTGACCAAGCATACTCCCAAAATCTAAAGTTGCTACTCATGGGAGGAGATAATTTGTATGGTGGGGATAATTTGAGACGAGGTAAAAAATCTCTTGAAGGCTTAGTAATACCAATTCCCTGGTTTGCACAAGAACCTAATTCCAAACAATTTGCGACGCATTCTTGCAAAATATGGGAAGGTGGAATTAATTGGCTAACTGCTGGTGCTTATGATGCGACTCAAGCTTTTATCGAAGCAATAGAGATGGAAGAATCCAAAAATCCCAGTCGTGAGACTGTATTAAAAAATCTGTCTAACATCGATTTACCAGCCTCTAAAACTTCTGGACATAGACTCAAATTTAACCAAGGGGAACCTGCTGATAGAAAATCAGTTCTTGTTCAAGTAACTGAAGGTTCCGGTACAGAGTGCAATGGTGGAGTGGGGGGATTTCACTATCAACTAGTCCAAGAAAACAATCCCTCTTCCAAACAGTTACAAGTTCCACCCTCCCCCTAGGAATTTACCAAAGTATGCACTTATTTCTTTCTTCTTCGTGTCTTCATGTCTACCCTGCTGGAATACAGTTACTAGAGTGGCTTTGTGTTTAAACCACTAACACACTAAGTAGGTAGGTACAATTATAGGTAGGTACAATTAAATGTAAGATAAAACCTCACCCCGTCCTCCGGACACCCCTCTCCTTTTCCCCCTCTCCCAATGGGAGAGGGGTTAGGGGTGAGGGTAGGAGAGGGGATGGGGGTGAGGTTTTATATTTAATTTGACCCACTTACTTAAGACACAAAGAAAAAACTCTAGGACAAGTTTAAGTACTGTTTCAACGCTTGATTCACCAACTCAGTCATAGATGTATTTTGAGTGTCTGCGGCTGCTTTCAACTGGTCATAAACATCATCCCGCACAGTAATTCTGTGACGAGCTTTGTTTCCTTTTGTACTACCAGGCTTATATCCTTCCGTAAATTCACGGAGAGCATCAAACCCAACCCTGGCGCAAAAATCACCAAAACTTTCCCCTTGATTCCGGGACTTTTTGAAGTAGACAAAAATCGGCTCTAGGAAGGTTTCCAAGTCATTATGGTGTAGCTTTTGCACATAAGCTTGTGCCAACCTAGTTTGATTCGGGGAACCACCCAGCCACACTTGGTAAGATTCTGGTGCGCTACCCACAAAACCCAATTCTGCCATATAAGGACGGGCACAGCCATTAGGGCAACCAGTCATTCTTACCACAAAATGTTCATCTTGTAAACCTAATTTATCCAGCAAAGTCCGAATTCGCTCTAAAATGCCGGGAATTGCCCGTTCTGATTCCGTAATTGCTAAGCCACAGGTAGGCAAAGCAGGACAAGCCATAGCATAACGGACAAGGGATTCGATATCTCCTGGATTGCTGACAACCCCGCAACGGTCAAGAATTGCTTGAATGGCAGATTTATCTTCTGCTTCGATGTCGTAGAAAATCAGATTGTGGTTTCCCGTCAAACGGATAGGTAAGTTAAACTGCTGGACAATTTCCCGTAAAGCAGTTTTAAGTTGCCATGAACCTTCATCTTTTACACGACCATTCTCAATAGAAATACCTAGAAATAACTTCCCGTCTCCTTGTTCGTTCCAGCCCAGGAAATCGTAATATTTAAACTCTGGTAATTCTTTCAACGGTTCAACAGACTTGCCAAAATATTGTTCGACCTTAGAACGGAACCGTTCCACACCCCAATCATGGATAAGATATTTTAATCTCGCATGACGACGATTTACGCGATCGCCATAATCCCTTTGAGTAGCGACAACTGCTTTCACGAGTTGATAAACATCATCCTTTGATACATAGCAAATTGGATCTGCCATGCGTGCAAAAGTTTCTTCCTTATTGTGAGTTCTTCCTAAACCACCACCAGCAAAGACATTAAAACCTTCTAATTCTCCCTTGTCATTAGTAATAACCACCAGAGTTAGGTCTTGGGTATATAAATCAACGGAATTGTCCCCAGGAACCGTTACACAAGCCTTAAACTTGCGTGGCATATACTGAGTACCATAAATGGGTTCTTCCTTGTCATGGAACAGAGTTCCAGTACCATTACGTTGTCGTGCAGCTTTGACTTCGGGGTTTTCTTCCCCACTAATTGCTTTTTCCCCATCCAGCCAAATTTCGTAATAAGCACCTGTTTGCGGCGTTAATAAGTCAGCAATATTGTTAGCATATTCCCAAGCATATTGATATTCTGGCTTATTTTTAAACGGGGCTGGAGGTGCCATTACATTACGGTTAAGGTCCCCACAAGCACCCAAAGTGGAACCCATACTCTTAACAATAGCAGCAATGGTTGCCTTGAGATTTTTTTTCAAAATACCGTGCAACTGAAACCCTTGGCGAGTAGTTACACGCATGGTATGGTTACCATATTCATCAGCCAACCGGTCTAAAGTCAGGTAAAGTTGTGGTGGAATAAACCCACCAGGACTCCTGGTACGCAGCATTAACTGGTAATCTTTTTCCTGTCCTTTAACCCGATTGTCACGGTTATCCTGCTGATAAGAACCATGAAATTTAAGAATTTGTATCGCTTCTTCGCTAAAGTGAGTTGTATCCTGAAGTAATTCGGTAGCCACAGGTTCGCGTAAATAATTACTACGTTCCTTGATACCTTCTAATTTAGAAAGTTTAGGGCTATCAGTCGGGGGAGGAGCAGAGTTAACCATTGCAATTGTATTGTTTCTCAATCAGGCATCAGTAAATACCGAATCAGGGTATTATAAACACCCATTCGGTTAGTGTTTTCCGGTAATCCGGTCGGAATTTAGATGAATAATACAAGTTATTTTACCACGACGGCAAAAAGCTGGATTTCTCAGTGATGTAACACTTAACAAACCCAGCAATATTACTAATAATGGGTAATGGGTAATAGGTAATAGGGAGTTATGAGGATTTTTTTGTCGTAACAGTTAACTGTTAACTCCCAACTCCAGACTCCCAACTGCTAACTGTTAACTATTAATCCCTAGTCGTGATTATTTGAAGCGATAAGCAATACCACCACCAACGTTAACAGCTGAAGCAGAGGAATTTTCGTAAGCATCAATTCCCACAGTTGCATTACTGTAAACTAAGATATTTTTCACCACCTCAGATTCTACCCCAACGGTTACTGCGACGGCATCTCGGTTACCTACACCAGAATTTTGTCTACCATCTTTGGCTTCTACAAAAGAGTAACCAACACCAACGTAAGCATTAGTACCTTTTAAGATAGGTGCATCTACAGAAATTTGCGGTATAATTGCAGTTGTATCATTAGTCCAGATAATCTGAGTACGTGCAGACACTGGTAGTTTTGGTAACTTGACACGACCCGTGAGATTACCAGAAAAAGTCGCTGCATCGTTATCAGCACCACCATTGGTAATACCACCTCCAATACCTGCACCAACATAGGAAGCATCAGTTCCTTTATTATTGCTTTCAGCCGCTGCTGGATTTGCAGACAAGACAAGGGGAGAAATCACCAAAGTAGATAATGCAGAAATTGTTACTAAAGACTTAAAAAGACGTTGCATAATTTTTACCAAATTTTGTAGGGGGTTGCTGTTACATCCCATGTCGAAAATAAAACTAAAAGGTTCCAAATATTTTTCTGCAATTTTGAATAATTAGAACTTAATATTACAAGTGTTAAAATAGTACGCCGCCATGAAGATTGTCTCTTTGAAAAGATAATATAACGCTTTTCACGCTTATAGAATACAGTCAGAACCTCACCCCGGCTAAAGCCACCCCTCTCCTTAATAAGGAGAGGGGAAGGGGTGAGGTAAAATTTGTGTATCTACGCTGGTAACCAGGGGAGTTGAGGCTCTGCCTCCTGCTTATCCTTTTTGGAAGTGCAACTTGTTAGTTTGATCAGATAATAAATATGGCTGCATGACATTTTTTATGCTAAATTACAGCCATTAATGACACTTTTTAAAGTGGCACAAGTAGAAAATTTTTCAAATCAAATATGGAACAAATTATTTAATTTTTCGTCTGCAAGTAGCTTGGTGTTTTTGATAATTTATTGGAGATTAAAATTGGAGATTAAATAATGTCAAAAAAACGCCAACTTTGTCTGGTTTAATAGGTGTATGTATAGGAGATGCTTTGGGTGTACCCGTAGAATTTACCAGCCCTGTACAAAGAATGCAGTTTCCCGTAACATCCATGCAAGATGTCAGGCAGTCCGTTTAGAAGCAGCACAATTAAAGTAATACCAAATCACAAAATGTTTGTAACATATCCAACTTGTAGGGGCGCGGTTTCCGCGCCCCTACCAACCATGTGTCGCATTCTTTTTTCGGCGTTGCTGAATCGCGGTATGAATCGAGATGTTCCAGACGCGTTAGCGTAAAGCCTACGGCATAGCTTTGCTTACCGCGAAGCGTGTCGCTGTGCGACTCAGCTCCTCTGAAAGAGGCAATTTCGCGTCTGGAACAAGAGTTTTTGATAGCCAAAAAACCAATTTCATACTTCAAATCAG
>JASJCY010000193.1 GCA_030065825.1 Nostocaceae cyanobacterium
CGGGGTTTCCCGCGTTGAGTGAACTGGCGTTGGGGTACTCTCCGTAGACGCGGAGCGGCTTCTCGGAGAGTGAAGCCTCCCGACCGTCGTCTACCCCCCGTTGTAGCGACTGCGGGGCATCCTTGCCTGCCCTTTTGTATTTCAGCAGATTAGGAAGCGCTATATTATTCTTCCTTACTATCTTGTTGAGATTTTAGACCATATTTAACGATTAGCAGACAATTGCGACTACCATCAGCGCTGCGTTCGTATACAACTTTGTCAGCCAAACGTCGTAATAGATACCAGCCATATCCTCCAGCTTGCAGAGTTCCTGGTTTTGGTTCAGCGATCGCATCTGGATTAAAAGGTTTTCCCCGATCCCAGATTTTAATTTCTAATCGGTCACGACACAGAAAAACGTCAATATCAATGGTTGTTTCTGGTGGTAAAGCATGATGAGCATGACGGACAGCGTTGGTAAAGCCTTCTGCTAATGCCAAATTGAGGGGGTATAGTTGACTTTGTGAGTAACCTATTTGAGACAAATGTTTCAAACAGAATTGCTCAAACCATTTTTGTACTTCTTGCAGAAGCTTAAGTTCGCTTTTTACCGTCAGATGGTCTCGCTGGATGCCAAGCATTGACCGTGACATGAGTGAGGTTAACAAAAATTGTTAGTGTTTATTGTGCTTATAATTTATTTTATATTTTAAATTACCATTCAATTTAAATGCAAACTAATTAGATTAAAATTGAAGCCTGCTAATATTTCTCAAAAATATTGTAATCAACTTTTACAAGAAATTCACAGGACTCAAGGTGCACTTAAACTAACAACTTGCACTTCCAAAAAGGATATTCCTTTTCCCTAGTTACCAGCGTGAGGCTGGTAACCAGAACATAGAGACCTCTGGCTCTTCTTGAGAATGGTGCAAGTTATCAGTTTAAACTAATTTAGAACAGTCCCAAGGTGAGGGATTTGTCTAATGGGAAGACAGCACCAATACCCAACCACAGGGTTACCAAAGTACCGAATAGAAATACTGTGGTAGCAACTGGACGACGGAAGGGGTTTTGGAACTTGTTGACGTTCTCAATGAAGGGAACGAGAATCAACCCTAGGGGTACCGAAGCCATTAATAATACCCCTAAGAGTTTATTGGGAACGGAACGCAGAATTTGGAATACGGGGTACAAGTACCACTCTGGTAAAATTTCCAAGGGGGTAGCAAAGGGATCTGCCGGTTCTCCCACCATAGCAGGATCTAGAACTGCTAGAGCCACAAGGCAAGTGAAGGTTCCCATAATACAAACTGGGAAAATGTAGAGGAGGTCATTGGGCCAAGCGGGTTCGCCGTAGTAATTATGACCCATACCTTTTGCCAGTTTAGCTCTGAGGTTGGGATCGCTAAGATCGGGTTTTTTGAGGATTGACATTTTTTGTTTGTTCTCCTGCTCTAATTAGTTTAAAGCATTTGTTGAAGCCAGCTTTCAGCTTCAGATACAATTGCTTATTTTCTTTGCTTTTGATGAATCAAAAATTTGCTATTGTTCATCAGTTTAAAACAAAGAACGTAAATCTTGAAACTGAAAGCTGGAGATAAACATTGCTAATTGTTGAAATTACAAAGGACCAGAAATTCCTTGTTTGCGGATCATCAAGAAGTGGAACAGCATAAATACTGCAATTAGCCAGGGAAGTACAAAGGTGTGAGCGCTGTAATAGCGAGTGAGAGTACCTTGTCCTACGCTAGCACCACCGCGCAGCATGTCAGAAATCAGAGTACCGACTACGGGAATAGCTTCTGGTACACCGCTAACGATTTTCACAGCCCAGTAGCCTACTTGGTCCCAAGGTAGAGAATAGCCAGTTACCCCAAAGGAAACGGTAATTACAGCCATAACCACGCCACTTACCCAGGTTAATTCCCGGGGCTTTTTGAAGCCTCCTGTGAGATAAACCCGGAAGACGTGCAAAATCATCATCAGCACCATCATGCTAGCTGACCAGCGATGGATGGAGCGAATTAGCCAGCCAAAGTTCACTTCGTTCATAATGTACTGTACGGAAGCATAAGCTTCTGTCACAGTCGGCTTGTAATAAAAGGTCATTGCAAATCCAGTGGCAAACTGGATCAAAAAGCAAGTAAGGGTAATTCCACCCAAACAATAGAAAATATTCACGTGAGGAGGGACGTACTTGCTGGTAACGTCTTCAGCAATGGCTTGGATTTCCAAGCGTTCCTCGAACCAGTCGTAAACGTTGGCCATACGAAATCAAATTCCTAGAAATCGGTTGCGGTTGATAAATCTCCCAATTAGCTATTTTGGGATGTTGTTAAACACAAAGGTGCTTTTTTGTCAGCTGTTAGAGTGATAGTAGTCTTTAAGAAACTTTACACTCTTTTAAGGAGGTATTTATTGCGTTCTCTTTGGATTCCACTAAAAGCAAATAGTAGTCACAAAGTAGATTTTATCTTTTTCTGAGTAGAATGGGCTGCCATCATTTGGTTAAACAAGATTGATTTACCAATGCAGCACTTCTATAAAAAAAGTAACATAGATTTTATCAACAAGTAAGGTAACTGGGTCTATTCGGGTTAGTCGTGAAAGTAAAAATGGGCTTCATGTATAAACAGGTTTTTCGCTTGGGATTATGCCTACTCTTAACATTGTGGGTGGGATTTTGCAGTTTTTGTCAACCAGCCATGGCGTTAACTGAAGAGCAGAAATTAATATCAGAAACATGGCGAATTGTCAATAGAACTTATTTAGACGAAACATTTAATCATCAAAATTGGTGGTTGGTACGGCAGAAGATTTTGAAGAAACCACTTAAAGACCATCAGCAAGCTTATGTGGCGATTCGGAATATGCTCCAAAGCCTAGATGACCCTTTTACCCGCTTTTTAGACCCAGAACAGTACCGTAGCTTGCAGGTTAGTACTTCTGGAGAGTTAACGGGGGTAGGATTGCAAATTGCTCTCAATCCCCAGACAGGAAGATTAGAAGTTGTTTCTCCAATCGTTGGTTCACCAGCAGAAAAAGCCGGAATTAGACCCCGCGATCGCATTCTCAAAATTGAGGGTGTCTCCACAAAAAACCTCACCCTTGACGAAGCTGCGGCAAGAATGCGCGGACCAATTGGCAGTTTGGTGACGCTGCTAATTGAACGAGAAGGAGACGGAACCAAAGAAATTCGCATTTTGCGCGATCGCATTACTCTTAATCCTGTGGTGGCACAATTGCGTTCTTCATCCCAAGGAATGCCCATTGGTTATCTTCGCTTGACTCAATTTAATGCTAATGCCCCCATGGAGTTGGCACACGCCATTACTAGTCTAGAAAAAAAAGGCGCGGCTGCCTACATTCTCGATTTACGCAATAATCCTGGGGGATTGTTACAAGCAGGGGTGGAAATTGCTCGTCAGTGGTTAGATTCCGGTACGATTGTTTACACGGTCAATCGTCAGGGTTTAATGGGTAGTTTTGATTCTTTTGGTCCGGCATTAACTGAAGATCCGTTGGTAATTCTAGTTAATGAAGGTACTGCTAGCGCTAGTGAAATTTTAGCAGGAGCATTGCAAGATAATGGACGAGCTCAATTGGTGGGAGAAACTACTTTTGGGAAGGGTTTAATTCAGTCTTTATTCGATTTATCTGACGGTTCTGGGTTAGCGGTTACCATCGCCAAATATGAAACACCCAACCACCGGGATATCAACAAATTGGGTATTAAGCCAGATAAAGTCGTACATCAAGAACCTATTACCCGTGACCAGATTGGCACAGAAGCCGATGTTCAGTATCAAGCAGCACTGGAAATGTTGACAGCAAACTCAGTGGTAGCGGGAGCAAGTTAGGAAATAGTTAGGAGACGTGCAGTTTGTAGGGGCGCAACGCTTGCGCCCAGTAGACGCGGAGTTTATAGGGGCGCAACCCTTACCTGATAACTTGCACCAATGTCATTTAACCCACATTCCCACCTTGAAATAAATTTCAAGGAACCAATAAACCAAGCACGTTAAAACGCGCTCTCATACCTTTCCCAGTCTGATTTATTAGACTTTGTTTATCGGTTCCTGGGAATTAATTCCCAGGCGGACATTTGGACTAATTGAGAATGGTGCAAGTTATCAGTTACCCCCAGTAGACGCGGAGTTTGTAGGGGCGCAACCCTTACCCCCAGTAGACGTGGAGTTTGTAGGGGCGCGGTTTCCGCGCCCCTACAATTTGGGGTAATTTTTTTAACATTTCCTAATAACGCCAACACCAAACACCAAACACCAAACCCCTAATTTATAGCAGAGGTTGTTTTTGCAGCAAAGCCTGTAAATCTAAGGCAGCTAATCGTTGGTAAGCGTTATCAATGACACGTTTACCCCTGAGAAAACCCGTATTCGCACCAGGGCAGATGTATTGTAATGTTTCTGGTGCAAATTTTTCTCGCAAAGACTGGATATGATTTATTTGTCGTCGCCAATGAAAGGTTTTGGATGTGCGCAAGGGCATTGGTTCCCCCTGTTGGTTGGGAAGAATATGACGACCGGAAAATAATATTCCTCCTAGGGCATTGTAATATAAGCAAGAGGAACCGGGGGAGTGTCCTGGTGTCCAAATTGCTTGTAATATGGGATTTAGTGTAAATTCTTGAGTAAAGGTAACTGGGTTCAATCCTGGCAAGAGATATGCCTCTTGTTCTTGTATGAGAATTTGGCAATCGAAAGTTTGCTGGATTTCTGCTGACTTACCAATTCCACCACGATGGGTGATAAATAAGTATTGCACGCCTCCATGCGATCGCAAAAAATCTTGATTTGTCCCGTCCCAAGCGGGACTGTCTATGAGGATGTTGCCTATATTTTCTACAATAAAATAAGATATTCCCCCTAATGTGTCCCGATTAGGTAAAAATGCAAAAACATTGTCGAAAACAGTTCTGGGTAACTTAACTGTATGCATCGGCTTTTGATTTGTGGGAAACATGGGAAAAAACTAAACTGAAGGAGTAGTGAATAATCAAATCGCAGTGCGGAGTGCTTAAGAATTACAAAAACTTGAGAGTTTGCCAACAATTGGAGTTTACAGTCAGATTGCTGCTGTTGCGTGCTGCGAAATCGACACTGCTATTGTGACATTTTCAAAATAACTTTAAGAAAACATGACATTTTGGTATCTCCTGATTTTAGGACTAGTGACTTATCTAATTGTCCAGCGCAATGTCGTAGAAATGACCACTACTCCAGTTTGGATACTGTGGCTAATACTGATGATGCCAGCTATTTTATGGAGTTTGTGGAGCTTGAGATATGGTCAAAATATCCCCCTAGGGTTGTTTATAGCTCCTTTGCTTATAAGTTTTATATTATACTGGCTGTTGTTCCAATGGGGACGTAAATCAGTTAATAGTAAACAAACTCAAACCGCAACAACAGAATCACAATCGGCTACACATAATACCGCAGAATCATTACCAGTGCGTCCTCTAGATAGAACAGAAGAAACTCAACTGCGAAATTGTTTTCCTTGGTCTGTATACTATATCCAAAATATTGATTATTTACCCCAAGCAATAATTTGTCGGGGTCAGTTGCGCACCACACCCACTCAAGCATACCAGCGAATTAAAGCAAATATTGAGGCACAATTTGGCGATCGCTTTTTGGTGATTTTTCAAGAAGGTGTGAATGGTAAACCATTTTTTATGCTAGTTCCCTATTCTCTAGCTGCAAAAAGGAACAATATAGGTTCACAGGAGAAATTAACACGACCTAGATTAGCACTTTCCCTGTTCTTAGCAACTCTGGTAACTACCACGTTGGTAGGGACGACAATTGCTGATCCAGAATTGACCTTGACAACACTGCTGTCTAACCCCTTGGTGCTTGTAAATGGTTTACCCTATTCCTTGGGATTACTGAGTATTTTAGGTATCCACGAATTAGGACACTACTTTACAGCTCGATTTTACAAAATTCGACCCACTCTGCCATATTTTATTCCAGTACCTTTCTTCCTCGGCACCTTTGGGGCATTGATTCAAATGCGCAGTCCTGTTCCTAACCGCAAGGCTTTATTTGATGTGGGGATTGCTGGACCTCTTTTTGGCTTTATCGTCACCGTACCCTTACTTATGTGGGGATTAGCACATTCAGAGATAGTTACCCAGACTGACAAAGCAGGAATTTTAGATCCTAATGCCCTCAATCCCAAATATTCATTTTTACTGGCTTTATTTTCCAAATTAGCTTTGGGTAGTCAGTTAACCCCAGAATCAGCAATTGACCTGCATCCACTAGCTGTGGCTGGCTGTTTGGGATTGATTATCACGGCGTTAAATTTAATGCCAGTAGGACAACTTGATGGTGGTCATATTGTCCATGCAATGTTAGGACAAAGAACTGCAATTATAATTGGTCAAATTTCTCGTTTATTATTGTTATTATTGTCTTTAATACAACCAGGATTTTTCTTGTGGGCAATTATTTTATTATTTATGCCATTAATGGATGAACCCGCATTAAATGATGTGACTGAATTAGATAATAAACGGGATATTGCAGGGTTGTTAGCAATGGCTTTATTGGTGATGATTATCCTACCATTACCTCAGACAATAGCTAATTGGTTACAAATGTAAGAATGGGTAATGGAAAGGTGTGAAGTTTGTAGGGGTGCAAAGCTTGCACCCACCAGACACTGAGTTAGGAATCCTCTTTTCTTGAGAAAGCAAGTTAAATTATGAATTCTTTCTTCAATATTTTGTGGAACTAGGCTGAACCCAATTTAAAATTGATGGTTATTCAAGTGCGACTGATATTTATTCCTACATAATTACACCATTGCTATATGAAACTTAGCCTGTGCATGATTGTCAAAAATGAAGCAGCAACCCTCTCAAAATGTCTTGGCAGTGTTAAAAATGTAGTAGATGAAATAGTAGTTCTCGATACGGGTTCCACAGATAAAACTATGGAAATAGCCCAAAAAATGGGTGCTAATGTCTATCATTTTCAATGGTGTAATGACTTCAGTGCTGCCCGCAATCAAGCGCTAAAATATGTTACAGGAGATTGGATTTTAGTTCTAGATGGGGATGAAACCCTCACCCAAAAAATTGTACCCCAGTTACGAGAAGCCATAGAAAGGGAAGATTACCTGGTGATTAACCTTGTGCGGGAAGAAGTGGGTGCAGTACAGTCCCCCTATTCCATGGTTTCCCGTTTGTTCCGCAATCATCCCGATATCCACTTTTCCCGTCCTTATCACGCTTTAATTGATGATAGTGTCTCCGAAATTATACGTAAAGAACAACATTGGGGGATAGGATATTTACAAGGTGTTGCAATTCGTCACCAAGGCTATCAACAAAGCGCAATTTCTGTACAGAATAAACACGCTAAAGCGCTGGTAGCAATGGAAGAGTATATTGCTAAAAATCCTGAAGATTCCTATGTTTGTAGTAAGTTGGGTGCTTTGTATGTAGATACAGGAAAGATATTACAAGGTATTGATTTACTCAAAAAAGGAATTACCAATGTAGGGGATAACTACGATATTTTATATGAACTACACTACCATTTGGGGATCGCCTACACTCGACTACAAAACCCCCAAGAAGCTATTTCCCAATATCAAGCAGCTATCAAGTTACCAATTTACCCCATGCTCAAATTAGGAGCATACAACAATTTGGGTAACTTATTCAAAGCTATGGGAGATTTCCCAAGTGCAAAGACTGCTTACGAAACAACCTTGAAAATTGATTCTGGTTTCGCTACCGGATATTACAATCTGGGAATGACTTTTAAAGCCATGGGTTTATTTGCAGAAGCGATCGCATCTTATCAAAAAGCGATTCTCTTTCAGCGTAATTATGCCCAAGCATATCAGAATTTGGGAGTAGTGCTATTAAAAGCTGGGTATGTACAAGATAGTTTAACAGCTTTTAAGAGGGCGATCGCTCTATATCAGCAGCAAAACCCCCCAGAAGCCAAGCGATTGCGTCAGGGATTGCGGGAAATGGGATTGGTGTAGGAGTTGGGGAGGTAGGGGGAGATGGGGAAGATAAGGGAAAAGTTTCTATTTAACCTTCCTATTATTCCCATTACCCATTACCTATTACCCATTACCTATTACCTATTACCTATTACCCAATCAATTAAATCCGCGCTTTGACAAACTTCTCTAACCTTTCCATTCCCTTCTGGATGGTTTCCATGTCGGTGGCGTAAGATAAACGTATATTCTTATCCGCACCAAAAGCAACACCGGGAATTACAGCTACTTGATGTTCTTCTAAAAGAGCGCTAGAAAAGTCTAAGGACTTTAACCCGGTTTTGCTGATGTCGGGGAAAAGATAAAATGCACCATCGGGTTTGGAACAACTCAATCCGGGAATGGAATTCAGTGCTTCTAACATGACTTTTCTGCGTTTCGTGAAAGCTTGAAGCATTTCTTGCACACAATCTTGGGAACTCTCCAACGCAGCAATTGCGCCATATTGGGCAAAGGTACACACATTCGATGTACTATGGCTTTGGATGGTAATGGTGGCTTTAATTAGTTCTGCAGGTCCGGCTAAATAACCAATTCGCCAACCAGTCATGGAGTATGCTTTCGCAAAGCCGTTACTAATAATGGTTTTGGCAAAAATTTTCTCTCCCAAAGAACCAATAGTCAGGTGTTTTGCACCGTCGTAAAGAATTTTTTCGTAAATCTCGTCAGAGACAACAAAAATATCTGCTTCAACTATGACCTCCGCTAACGCCTTAATTTCCTCTGGGGAATATACCATTCCCGTGGGGTTAGAGGGAGAATTGAGGACAAATAACTTGGTTTTTGGGGTAATAGCTTTACGCAGCATTTCAGGGGTAATTTTGTACCCTGTTGATGCATTTGTAGTTACTATTACCGATGTTCCACCAGCAAGGGTAACCATTTCTGGATAGCTTAACCAGTAAGGTGCAGGGATAATTACCTCATCACCAGCATCAATCAGCGCCAGCATCAAATTAAACAGAGAATGCTTCCCACCATTAGTGACAATGACATTTTCTGGTTTATAATCAAGACCGTTATCAGTTTTGAGCTTGTTGGCGATCGCTTCTCTTAATTTTGGTTCCCCAGCAGCGGGACCATATTTAGTCTTTCCTGATTCCAAGGCTGTTTGTGCAGCAGCTTTGATATGGGCTGGGGTGTCAAAATCCGGTTCCCCAGCACTAAAACTACAAACATCAATTCCATCAGCCTTCATCGCCTTAGCCTTCGCGGCGATCGCTAAGGTTATGGAAGGGGTTACCTGACTTACTCGTCCTGCCAGCTTCATCGTCACTTTAAATTCGGAAAATTTTTCACTTCTTCCAGCATATCCCAGAATCCTGATGGATTTTTGCTTGTTACTCAGAAAAATCGATTCCTGAATTGCAGCGATCGTCTTGCATCATCATTATTGCAGTCTCGTCACTCGCAACCAAGATGATTTTTAAGTAGGTCGGTACAAATAAAGCGAAGCAGTTAGGGTCGTCATTTGTCATTGGTCATTGGTTATTGGTAAAGGTTTCAGGGCTATTTACGTTTCGTAACATAGTTATATTTATTTCCGCCGATTTACTTAATACGCAGGTTTAATACCAAATCAAAAAATGTTTGCAACATATCCAATTGTAGTAGGGGCGGGGTGACCCCGCCCCTACTAACCAAATTATGTGTCCCATTCTTTTTTCAAATTGTTATTGGAAGAAATGGCAGGTTCATTATAAATATTTGTTAAATTATCAAAAAGAGCCTTTTCCTCCTCAAAATAGCAAATAACTGATAAATTTTCCCGTCTGCGGACAACGAGATTTCAATGGTTAAAGTGGCATAATTTCTTGCTATAATAGATATGTCGTTGGTTTACCCTGGGATTTTTTTTGTCAGGATTTATTGATATTTCCGGTAGTCCTTTGTATCTCAAAAAGCCGTAAGTTTATTGTAAAGATTTGTTAAGTAAGTAAAAAGAGCCTTTTCCTCCTCAAAATAGCAAATCACTGATAAATTTTCCCGTCTGCGGACGACGAAATTTCAATGGTTAAAGTGGCATAATTTCTTGCTATAATACACATGTCGTTGGTTTACCCTGGGATTTTTTTTGTCAGGATTTCTTGATACTTCCGGTAGTCCTTTGTATCTCAAAAAGTCGTAAGTTGATTATAAAGATTTGTTAAGTAAGTAAAAAGAGCCTTTTCCTCCTCAAAATAGCAAATCACTGATAAATTTCCCCGTCTGGGGACAACGAGATTTCAATGGTTAAAGTGCCATAATTTCTTGCTATAATAGATATGTGGTTAGTTTATCCTGCGATTTTTTTTGTCAGGATTTATTGACAATTCATCATTATTGAACAGTCAGGTCGCGATAGCGTAACAAACATTAAGCTCACTTTCTGGTTTGTAGAAGAAGTGGTAGAGTTGCTAGGATGAGTAATTTTTGCAGGCAATTTGGGTATCTTAATTAATGAACTTAGTATGGACATTGTTCATGCCTGTTAATTTTATTCAGCGCTTTTTTTCTAAAACTTTTTTTGAAAGTTGTTTAAAGCCAATAGAGGAACCATCTCTCACCCGCAAGATTCTTCTGAACATGGCTGTGCGAATAACTATTGTAGTTTTGATATCTACTGCTTTTACTTATTTCCACGTCATGTCCAACTTAGAAGTCCAGACAAAACAACAATTGGATAAATATATTACTCAAAGAGGACAGCGGGAAAGTTTTATTTTCCAATTATCTCAAGACAATGTAAAGTTACTGAGCCAAAAAATATTACAAGAAATATCTCTGACAACAGCAAAAGATTTAAACGCAGATTTTAGGAGTATTTACTTTCCTTGGAATGATGGAACAATCAGAAATTTTCCCCAAAATCGACCCATAAAAGAATTTGATACTGCTGAATTTCCTGGTTCTTTTATTGGTAGAAACATCAAAGTTGATGCAAAACATAAGCAAGTTTTACTTGCTGCTCATAAATTAATTAGTGGCTATGGTCCTGCATGGAGTAATCGTTTTGTAGATTTATATTTTATCACTCCGAATAATTCCCTTGTTGGCTATTGGCAAGAAATGCCTTGGGCATTGCAAGCCAAGCCATATATAAATATGAATGAAGAAGAATATTATTATGCTGCTGATGCAAAACATAACCCGGAACGAAAACCAGTTTTTACTGGCTTATACTACGATACTACTGTAAATCTTTGGATGGTTTCTGCGTTAGCTCCAGCTTATGACAATAGCAATAATATATTAGGTGTCGCGGGTCAAGATATTGTACTCTCTGATTTAATGACGAATACAATCAATGATAAGTTAC
Source organism: Nostocaceae cyanobacterium (assembly GCA_030065825.1). Classification (GTDB taxonomy): domain Bacteria; phylum Cyanobacteriota; class Cyanobacteriia; order Cyanobacteriales; family Nostocaceae; genus JASJCY01. The sequence goes on from JASJCY010000193.1 coordinate 11,339, forward strand.
CAGGAACATATAATTTAATTTTTCACAAAGATGGTCGTTTAATAGCGCATCCCAAATATATGAAAGAAATCATGGAAGCGCAGGGCAAATTAAATATCCAGCAACTAAATGACCAAGCATTAAGTCATACTTTTGAAATTATTAAGCAACAAAATAAAAACTCTGGTGTGCTGGAAAATATCAAAGACAAGACATATTTAGGGTTTTCTCGTCTTAAAAACACAGATTGGTACTTTATTACAGTTTATCCTAAGTCGCTATTATCTAATTTTGCAGTTGAAACTGTTAAATTTATATTTATAGCAGCACTAATATCACTCACAATTGAAATCCTCTTATTACTTTCAGTAATAAACAAAGAAATTGCTATACCTTTAAATGAACTTATTACTATTGCAGACGATATCTCAGCAGGTAAATTTGATATTAATGTTGAGACAAAACGAGAAGATGAAATTGGACGACTTGCTGCTTCATTTAATGAAATGTCAACGCAGTTAAATACAACATTCAGCAGCTTAGAAAATGCCAAAATTGAGCTAGAAAATAGAGTTAAAGAGCGTACCAAGGAACTGCAAAATACTTTAGAGCATTTACGAAGTACTCAAGCACAGATGTTGCAAGCTGAAAAAATGTCTGCTCTAGGACAAACAGTAGCAGGTGTTGCACATGAAATTAATAACCCAGTTAATTTCATCCACGCAAATATTGACTATCTTCAAACATACATTAAAGAACTATTAGAATTAGTCGCATTTTATCAAGAATACTATCCTGAAGTTCCAGCATTATTACAACAGAAAATAGATGAGATAGATTTAGAATTTATTGCCGAAGATTCAGTTAAAATACTTGCATCAATGAATACTGGTACTGTCCGCATTCGAGAAATTGTTAAATCACTGCGGAATTTTTCCCGTTTAGACGAAGCGGAATATAAGCAGGTTGATATTCATGAAGGAATCGATAATACTTTACTAATTTTGCAGCATCGTTTAAAGAATAATTCCACTCAATCTGAGATTACAATAACTAAGGAGTATGCTCAAATCCCTTTAGTGCAATGCTATGCAGGAAAATTAAATCAAGTTTTTATGAATATTTTAGGCAATGCAATTGATGCATTAAGTGAGTTGAGAACATCTGATAATAGTAGTAATATTTCTATTTCAACACAAGTTATTGATGAAAATTGGGTTAGAATTTGCATCGCTGATAATGGAACAGGAATAAAGGAAGAAGTACGTGGGAATATATTTAACCCATTTTTTACTACTAAACCAGTTGGTAAAGGAACAGGATTAGGTTTATCGATTAGCTATCAAATTATTGTCGAAATCCACAAAGGCAAGATTTTCTGCGAGTCTGAATTAGGGAAAGGTACTAAGTTTATAGTTGAAATTCCCATACATCAGTAGCTAGTACAAGAAGGCAGATTTTTTCATTAGGGTTTGGGTAAATAGGTCTACAGATATAGATATATAGATTTACCATATCTTCCGAATATATCTTTGTTGGGTTACGCTTTGCTCTAATCAACCTACAGAAATATATGATTCACACCCTTCTACTTTAGAAGAAATGTCAGGTTTATTGTAGACATTTGTTAAATTACAAAAAAAGAGCCTTTTCTTCCTCAAAATAACAAATTACTCATAGATTTCCCCATCTGCGGACGACGAAATTTCAGGGTTTACAGCACCATAATTTCTTGCTATAATACAGATGTTGTTGGTTTACACTGCAATTTTTTTTGTGATGATTTATTGACAAATTAGGTAGTCGCTACGAATATACTACTTATTTTTCACCAGGGTTTGGGTAAATAGGTATACAGATGAGGATAACTGTTGAGGAGTTGTTACGGCGTTATGCTGCTGGGGAGAGAGATTTTACTGGGATTAATTTGAAGGGTTGCGATTTAGCTGGTGTTAACCTCATTGGCATTAACTTCAGTGCATCCAATTTGCTTTTTACTAACTTCAGTAATGCTAACCTTAGTGGGGCTGACTTGAGCGGAACTGACTTAGCACAGTCCCAACTTGATAGGATTAATCTTAGTCGAGCTATTCTCAGGAAAGCCGATTTGAGTTATGTTGTCATGCGCGATGCCTATTTGGAAGGAGCTGACCTTGCTGATCCTTATCTTGGGCATGGAGATTTTGATGGTGCTATTTTCAGAGGTAGTAACTTGGAAAGAGTCAGTTTTTACAGTTCCAATTTGAGGCGATCTGATTTCGAGGGAGCCAATATTATTGAAGTTTCCTTTGAAAATACTTATATCTACAGAACTAATTTCAGAAATGCTATCCTCAAAAATATTTCTGGTCCTACTCAAAGATGTGAGACTATTATGCCCAACGGGGAAGTCGTCTTTGACCCAGAAGTTGTCACTGGTCTTAAAGACTTTTGGTTCTAGAGTGCGATCGCTACAGAAATAGAAATATATATTCACACTCTTCTACTTTAGAAGAAATGGCGGGTTGATTGTAAATATTTGTTGAATTACAAAAAAGAGCCTTTTCTTCCCCAAAATAGCAAATCAATGATAAATTTCCCTGTCTGCGGACGACGAAATTTTAAGGTTTACAGTGGCATAATTTCTTGCTATAATAAAGATGTCGTTGGTTTACACTGGGATTTTTTTTATGATGATTTGTTGACAATATCAATATAAACGCACCTGCACTTAACTTCGCATTTGTAGGTTGTAATGATTTGTTCAGTTAGTAAAAAGAGCCTTTTCTTCCCCAAAATAGCAAATCAATGATAAATTTCCCTGTCTGCGGACGACGAAATTTTAAGGTTTACAGTGGCATAATTTCTTGCT
>JASJCY010000194.1 GCA_030065825.1 Nostocaceae cyanobacterium
GCCTCTAAGATGGGCAGAACTAGGAACAGTTTACCGTTATGAGCGATCGGGAGCATTACATGGTTTAATGCGGGTACGTGGCTTTACCCAAGATGATGCTCATGTTTTTTGTTTACCGCACCAAATAGCTGATGAGATTTTGGCAGTTTTAAATCTCACAGAGCAAATATTATCTGACTTTGGCTTTGAGAACTATGAAGTGAATCTTTCCACACGTCCTAGTAAATCAGTGGGAACGGATGAGGTATGGGAATTAGCAACTACAGCTTTAAAACAAGCATTAAATACTAAGGGTTGGGACTACCTAATTGACGAAGGTGGGGGTGCGTTTTATGGTCCGAAAATAGATATTAAAATTCAAGATGCAATTGGTAGATTATGGCAATGCTCCACAATTCAGGTAGACTTTAATTTGCCCGAAAGGTTTGATATGGAATATGTCGCTAGTGATAACACAAAACAGCGACCAATTATGATTCATAGAGCAATTTTTGGCTCTTTGGAAAGATTTTTTGGGATTTTAATTGAGAACTATGCTGGTAATTTCCCCTTGTGGTTAGCACCAATTCAATTACGATTATTACCCGTGAGTGATGAAGTCAGAGATTATGCGGAATCAATAGCTGCTGATTTACACAAAGCGGGGTTAAGGGTAGAAGTTGAAAGTAGTGGAGAAAGGTTAGGTAAATTAATCCGCACAGCAGAGTTAGAGAAGATTCCTGTAGTTGCGGTAGTGGGAAAGCGAGAGGTGGAAAACCAAACCTTGAGTGTACGAACCAGGGAAGCGGGGGATTTAGGAACACTATCGGTAAATGAAGTCGTCAATCGTTTACAAACTGCGATCGCATCCAAAACCATCATTTAGCCTTCAACAATATGAATTTTACTTTTGGAAAACAATCTCAACCAAGTAATTCGCAACAAATTCAGCAAATTAAACAATGGGTTTATCAAGTTTTGGAAGTTAATGAAGAAATTCCCGTATCTCTCAGTCAACTACAGTGTACAGAACCTGGTTGTCCACCCATAGAAACGGTAATTAATGTGATGTTAAACCCTGTACAGCAGTACAAAATTCATAAGAGCATGGCTGAGATTGAATATGCAGATATTTCTCAATTATTAGATAAGTAAACTAATTGAGAATCAATTACTATATTCACAAAGGAAAAATTAAAAATTATGGCTCAAGTCACTACACCCCAATCTGATATTATTCCTAATATTCCCAAGCGGGGAATGCCTGTTACCATCATTACGGGTTTTTTAGGTAGTGGAAAAACTACATTACTGAATCAGATTCTACATAATAAACAAGACTTAAAAGTCGCAGTATTGGTAAATGAATTTGGGGATATTAATATTGATAGTCAGTTACTAATCTCCACAGAAGAAGACATGATGGAATTAAGTAATGGCTGTATTTGCTGTACTATCAATGATGGTTTAGTTGATGCTGTTTATCGAGTTTTAGAAAGAGATGACCGTGTAGATTATATGGTCATCGAAACCACAGGTGTGGCTGACCCATTACCCATCGTTTTAACCTTTTTAGGAACAGAATTACGGGATTTAACTTCTCTTGATTCTATTCTTACTGTCGTTGATGCGGAAGCATTTAATCGGGAACATTTTCAAAGTGAAGCAGCTCTAAAACAGATTACCTATGGTGATATTATTCTTTTGAATAAGACTGACTTAGCTACTCCAGAAAAATTGGCAGAATTGGAGAGTTTTATCAAGGAAACAAAAGCAGGGGCGAAAATTTTACATACTACCTATGGTCAAGTAGCTTTACCATTAATTCTCGATGTAGATTTAATACAAGAAGATGAATATACTTCCTTGATGGAGGAAGATGAGCATCACCATCACCATCATCACCATCATCACCATCATGAACATGAGCATGAACACGAACATCATCACCACCACCATCACGAACACGAACACGAACATCATCACCATCATTCCCACCACTTAGAAAATGATGGCTTTGTTTCTATTTCTTATCAGAGTGATAAACCTTTTGATGTCTACAAATTTGAGACATTTATAAACGAGCAAATGCCAGAAAATGTATTCCGGGCAAAGGGTATTCTGTGGTTTAGTGATAGCGAATTACGCCATATATTTCAACTCAGTGGTCCCCGCTATCACATCAATGGGGAAGAATGGTTAACTACACCGAAAAATCAGCTAGTTTTTATTGGCAGAAATCTCGAAAAAAATAATATTCATTCTCTTTTAAATCAATGTTTGGTATTATGAAGAAGTATTAAGAAAAAGTTAGTGACTTGTAAGTAATCATAGCCACTAACCATCAACAACTATCACAAACAATACAATGACTTTATCATTTCGTCCAGAATTAGATTCTGCCGAACAAATTATTGCGTCTCAATCTACTCAACAAAAGCCGCAAGTTACAGAAGCAGAAATGATGCAAGCTGTACGAACTTTGTTGTTAGGATTAGGGGAAGATCCAGATAGGGAAGGATTAAAAGATACTCCCAAAAGGGTGATGAAAGCTTTACAGTTTCTCACCAAGGGATATCATGAATCTTTGGATGAAATATTAAATGGTGCAGTCTTTACAGAAGACGCTGACGAGATGGTTTTAGTGCGGGATATTGATATTTTTAGCTCCTGCGAACACCACATTTTACCAATAATTGGTCGCGCTCATGTGGCTTATATTCCTAATGGGAAAGTGATTGGATTATCAAAAATTGCCCGTATTTGTGAAATGTATGCACGACGTTTACAAGTACAGGAAAGATTGACTTTACAAATCGCTGATGCACTCCAAGGTTTGTTACAACCCCAAGGTGTTGCGGTGGTTGTGGAAGCTAGTCATATGTGTATGGTGATGCGTGGTGTGCAAAAACCCGGTTCTTGGACTGTGACTAGTGCAATGCGGGGTATCTTTGCAGATGATTCCCGTACCCGTGAGGAGTTTATGAATTTAATTAGACATACTCCTCAGTTCCACTAATTTATAACTTGAATATAGGCAATGGGAAACAAATTTATACCATTGCCTGTTACCCTAGTTTTAGGGTTTGCAGGTAGTGGGAAAACAACTCTAATTGAACATTTAACTCATAAACAAGGGATTCCCGTACAGGTAATACAAAGTGGTTCCCAACAGATTATTGAGAGAGGTAATTTATATATTTACGGGGTTAAAAAATCTAAGTGTTCGCCAGATTCTATCTTTAGTTCCTCTAATTTACCTTGCATTTTCACTCTTCCTTGTTCTAGAAAAATAATCCAATCAGCACGATTAATTACTCTGGGACGATGGCTAATTAAAATTGTAGTTTTTTCTTTTCTATGTTGCAGTAATCTATCTAAAACTTGGGTTTCACTGATGGGGTCTAAACTAGAAGTGGACTCGTCTAAAATTAAAATTGCTGGATTAGCAATTATTGCCCTTGCAATCGCTAGTCTTTGTCTTTGTCCCCCAGAAATATTTGTCCCAAATTCTCCCAAAATAGTTTCATATTTATTGGGTAATTTATTAATAAATTCGTCCGCTTTGGCAATGTGACAAGCTTCAACAATTTCCGTAAATGTTACTTGGGGAGAAGCTAAACGGAAGTTCGCTAAAATAGTCCGACTCCAAAAATGTGCTTCTTGGGGAACTAACATTACTTGTTCGCGCCAAGATGTTAATGCTAAGTCACTCAAGTTATATAAACCAATGCTAATATTACCCGATTGTGGTTGGTATAAACCAGCAATTAATTTCGCCAGGGTGCTTTTACCACAACCGGATTGACCAATAATTGCTGTTACTTTACCTCCGGGTATGTTGAGAAAAAAATCTTGGAGTAGTTCTGGTCTTCCGGGGTGATGAAAGTTAATATTAGTGCAAATAATATCAGTATGGGTATTAATTTTGGCGATGGGTTTTTGACTATTTTCTGCAACTTCTGGGGTAGAGTCTATTACTTCCACCAGTCTAGTTGTTGCCATTTGAGTACGGGTGAAGGGATTAATATAATTGAGGATGGTAAGAATAAAAGTTAAAAAGTTACCACTGAGGGTATTAAAAGCTAGTAATTGTCCAATGGTTAGTTCCTTGTCAATTACTAATATACTGCCGAACCAGAGTAAAATAATTCTGCCTGTGTTGGATATGAAGCTGGAAAAGTTATTATTAATAATTGCTATTTGCATGGCACGAAAACTAGCGTGTGCTAGTTGTCCATAACGGCTTTGTAATTCTTCCCAAAAATAGGGCGCAGAATTAGTAATTTTGAGAACAATTGCCCCTTTAAACGTTTCTAATAATACTCCTTGATTTTCGCTACCAATGATTAAGACATTTTGAATTTTGCGGCGAATTCTGGGTAGGAAAACTAGAGTGGAGATTGTCATGACTCCAGCTAGAATTAAGGGAAATGTTGTTAATTTCCAACTATAAAAAATCATTAAACAGAAAGAAACTAAAGCCACAAAAAATTGACCTGGTAAAGTTACCCCTACTTGGGAAATTAACTGGTTAATTTCTTGAATATCCCGCACCCGACTGACAACTTCACCGCTACGATGGGTTTCATAATAAGGGAGGGGTAAACGTAAAATGACTCTAGCAAATTCTAAAATCATATCTAATTCTAAACGTTGGGCAAAATGGGCAATTAAATTTGCTTGCACATATCGCAACGCAGTACTAATAAAATTGAATACTAAAACAGCGATAATTACACTGGTTAATAATTGGCGATCGCCACGAATCAAAACATCATCTGTTAAAATTTGAATTAAGAAGGGAGAAGTCAGGGAAATTAACCCCAATGCTAAATTCAAGAGCAAAACTTCGCCAATAATGGCACTATATCCCCAAACTCGTCCAAAAAAGCGATAAATACCCGTCTTTTTATCCCTATCGTCTGGTGCTTGATAAAAATCTGCACGGGTTTCCAGCAGTAACATTACACCATTATGCCAACCAGCGAGTAATTCTGCTTTGGTTAAATACTGCAAACCCACTGCGGGGTCAGCAATAATATACTTTTTCCCCTTACACCCGTATAATACTACCCAGTGGTTCCCTTTCCAATGAATAATGGCTGGTAAAGGTAGACTTTTTCTATCCACAAGTTCTAAGGTTGCTTTCACTCCCCTAGCATTAAAGCCTAAAACTTGCGCTCCTTGTTTTAAATTGAGTAAAGTTGTCCCTAATTGTCCGGTTCCCGTCGCTTCACGGGTACGATTAATGGTGAAAATGCGTCCGTAATATTTGGCTATGGATGCTAAACAAGCTGCACCACAATCTTCTGTATTATGTTGTAAAACGACTTGATACTTCATTTGACAACTAATGAGGAGGAAACAACATTAACAGGAGATTCCAGCATTAATATAGAGGGAATCATCTCCGGTTTTGCTAATCGTAAAAGTCCATAACCAATACCAGCTAAACCAGTCATCAATCCTGGTGTTTCTACCCCCAGAGGAACTCCACAAAGCCAGCCATATTGCTTTATACTGGTAATAATGCTGCTAGAAATACTCTGAATTTCTCTATCCCACTGTTGATTATTGAAATTTTCACGGGCTTTTAATAACAATTCTAAATTGCCTAAATCACCATGACATAGGGAATGATTTAAACCAAATCCCCGTTTTAAAGTCATATTAATTGCACTATATATTTCTCTACGAATTTGAGCATCATCTAAATATTGTAAGCAACCTAAACGTCCTAAACCAATACCTGTCGCACCATTACACCAAGTTATTCCCAAGGGGTTTGGTTGAATTTCTCCTTGTACAACACCAGAAAAATCTCGGATATCAAAGCTATTAATTCCACGAAATTGATGATGACGTTCGTAAGTAATTATCTCAGATGCTGCTACATGAAAACGCACATCTTGACTAACTTCCCATAATTTCAAAAAAGCCCAACTTATACCCCCAGTCCCATGGGCAAAACCACTTTGTGCTTTGGTATCATCATCAAGGTTTTGTAATAGCTGTAAACCACATTCTATGGCAGTATCTAAGATTAAATCACAAGGGACGCACCGATACAAACTCAATAAACTAACCAGACAACCAGCTGTACCATCAACAATATCAAAATATTTATTTTGGGGGATAAGGGAACGAATTTTTTCTACCCACCCCACCGCAGCTTGGAGTAATTCCCATCGCTCCCATAATACCCCTAGATGAGTCAGGGTGTATATCACTCCTCCCCAACCACTAAAACCACCTATTAATCTAATTTCCCCTGTATAGGTGACTAATTGTTTTTGCAGAGTCATTAATCCTGCTGTTGCTAGTCTAGCGAAACTGCTATCTTGAGTAACTTCACTTAAATAAGCTAGAAATAAGATTATCCCTGGTAATCCATCATAAAGACTCCAACCCAAGGGAAGCAAAGACCAACGCTTTCCTCCCACCAAGGTTAAACCAATCCAACTTGCTGCTTCTTGATTCCCTAAAGCTAGTGTTTGTAAATGCTTCCCTATTGCACAAGCATTATTGATTATTTCCTCATTATCAGTCAGGGTTGGAGATGGAGTAAAACTATAAGTTTTCCATCCACTAGTATCATTTTTTAAAGTAAGAGTGGTAAGAGAAGCACGAATAAACCAGAGTTGACGTTGTAAATCTTGGGGGTTGAATTTTTGTAGACGATTTCTAACAAGTTCTATCCCCGATATAGTTAGAAAATCCTGTAGATATTCACCATTACAAGTAATGACATCACGGGAACAGGGACGAGTGGTAAACATTGGAATATCACCACGCCATAAAGCAGTTTCTTCTGATAAAATTACTGTGGCTAAATAGGGTTGATATTTCACAGCCATCCACAGTTTATCAAAATAGCGATCGCGTTCTAAACCATTCCGCAAAACATCAGGATGATAACTATCTTGCAATAACAACCCATAAGTGCGAGTGGGACGCAAAATCACCCTAATTTCATCATCAGCAAATTTATTAATTAATCCCTCTTCATGCAACAATTCCTGTCGATGTTCTAGTAGCAAATTATAAATAGTAATAAACCCCTCAATCATCTCCTCCACATAATTGAGAATATTCAGATTTTTATCATGTAAACGTGGTTGATTTTGCTCCCCTTCTAGTAGATTTTCTCGACGTTGCAATCTCATTTCATCCGTACCAATTCCTCCCCAATCTCGGATACCATGGGGTAAAACTTGACCCGCAGCACTCCCCATACCACTAATATCCACCCCTTCTGACTGAGAATTTCCCCATAAACGCTGGGGTAATAAACCTACACGTAAAACTGAATCATTTAAATACTCCATCCCTGTTTCCCAATCATTTCTATGTAGACGGGAATGGAACAAAGATTCTAAATCTACCAACACCGGATTCTCACCACAAGCAATCAAATTTTCCCCATGAAAATCCGTCGCTTCCAACATATACAACAAAGCCAAATAACCCCCAAGACGCAAATAAAATCTCTTTACCTCTGCTTGAGAATCACAACTTTTATATTCGACAAATTCTACCCACCCATAACTCCCCCGATTGATAATTTTCAACTCCGGGAATAACCAATCTTTCTTTACATCCACCTGCAATTTTATCTTCCCATTTACCAAATTCAGTAATTCTTGAAAATGCCCATCCACTGCTAAAGATTTTGGCTTATACACCACCTGCAAACCAGAACTAAATTTAGCAATAATTACCCCTCTTCCCCCACCATGGCTATCACTAATCCCACCCTTTACCTCCACCAACACCCCTGGATTATCTCCAGCACTCAAAGTCCGACAAATCTCATCCCAATCAGCACACAATTGTTGTAAAAACTCTAAACTCCCATCCACCCAATTATCAATACAAATGACTAATTGACGTGCTAATACCGGATATTCCTGCAAAATTGAAATAATGCCATCTTTTACATATAAATGTTGTAAAAAACTGACAAATCTTTCCCTGGGAGTTTCCCCCGATAATAACCCCTGCAAACGCGCTACATTTAACTCCAACACCATCGTTGGAGTCAATATTTCCAATAACTTCTCCGGTAATGCAGCAAACAAAATACCTATAATTGTTTTGACATCAAATGGTAAAGATTTCTCCCCTGGTTGTGCTGTGAATAATTCTTCTATCCCTTGATTCAGTCTATCTATACCCCGACTGATTAACGGTTCAATGCTGTATAAAAAACCCTGAATTTCCTTACCTACAGGTAAATCCGTCGGTGGAACTATTTTTATTTGAGGTGGTTGAGAACGGTTAAAAACTTCTTCCAATATCCCCAACCATGGGGGAGTGGGGATTCGCTGTGTTAACTCCTCTGATGATTCCGATAATATGTAGCGAAACTGACATAAATTAATACCACTATTTTTCAACTTTTGAGCAAACTGCAAATCATCCTCAAAACCAGCTTTTGCCAACCAACGTTTTTCCCTCACCATGGCTAATTCAAAGTCAAATTCATCCTTGAGAGAATCAGTAATCCGCTCCCTCAAACTCAAACCCTGATACCAAGTAGCTGATTGCCATATATTCATAAATTTTTCATATTACCCAGTTCAATTCCACCCTCATTTTTTGTAAAGCTTACGTAAAACTACTAGCCATATTTATGAAAAATACATAATAATGATTATCATTCTACAAAAAGCTGACAATAGTCAAGCAATAATCCCTAGACTTATGCAAAATCTAAATACAAGGTTACATTCACCCCGTTTTGTATTTGATATCTGGAAATCCAAAATCTGGTCTGCTTTGCACTTAAGTGTGAGTATCGCAGCTTTATCTATTGCAACACCCCAAAGCGCGATCGCAGCTAACTTTTATAATTTTCAAACCATTGACTTTCCTGGAGAATCAGAAACAGCAGTCAGCAGTATCAACAACTCCGGTCAATTTGTCGGGACATTTAATGACGGAGAGAGCGCATTCTTATTCGATGGTGTGAATTTTACCGCTTTTAAGCCCCCTGGTGCAGGAGAAACCTATATTCCTGGAATGAATGACCTCGGTCAAATTGTTGGGGGTTTTTTTGACGCAGAGGATATTCCCCGTGGTTATATCAAACAAGGTAATACATACAAAATTGTCAATTATCCTGCAAATCCTCCCCAGGTAACGGTAGGTGAAACCGGACTCTCAGACATCAATAATGCAGGAATTGCGGTGGGATATTATTTTGATGAGAATTTTGATGTTTCCCGTGCTTTTTCCTTGGATACAAACACCAATACCTTCACACCAATTACCATTCCCACAGCAACGGATCGTACCTATGCTTGGGGGATTAATGATTTGAATCAAGTTGTGGGTTCTTATCGTAGTGACAGTGGATTTTTTGGTTATTTCCTCGACCAAGGGAACATTACCAAACTAGAATTTCCCGGTTCTAGTCTGACTGCTGCCTATGGGGTTAACGATGAGGGGACAATTGTCGGTAGCTTTTTTCGAGAAGCCACAGGTAGAGATTTATACGGCTTTGTCTGGGAAAATGGTGTATTTACAGAAATTACAGCCCCCGGTGCAACCCAGACTTTTGTTTCCTCCATTAATGACTCTGGACAGATTGCAGGCTATTACTTTGATCCAACTGGGACAAAACGTGGCTTTATAGCAACTCCAGTACCCGAACCAAGTGCTGGCTTAGGATTGGTAGCTTTTGGTGCTTTGGGCACGGTTTTGTTGGGGAAACGTAAACAAAATCACCAAAAAATAACTAAGTAATTCTCTCTTATTCCCTCCTCATTCCATTTCAAAAATAAGGGAAAAATACAAACTCAACCCCTCCCCAGACAACTAAGGAGGGGTATTCGACCTAAGCTAACTCAATACCGAGTTCATACTTTTCCGGACAGCAATGCTTACAGGTTTTGGTATGGGTTGGATCTGCAACCATCCCACCTGCAAGGGAAGACATATCTTCCTCTGTCAAGTCAATTAAGCCAGCAGGATTTTCCGGTAACTGTGCTTGTTGTTCGGGACTGAGACTAGCACGGTAGTCCTCATCCTTCCAAGCACGGATGATATCTACATTGGACATGGTATATGCCTCAAGCGTAAAAACGCTTACTTAGGTGAACTTTCAGATTATACAGCTCATGAGAATGATTATAATTATCAAAATGTAATGTAAAAATTAAAATTTTTGGGATTTTAATGATGCTTGATGACACTAGTCCCGATAGTCTGCGTCCAGTACAAAGCAATGAATTTCTTCCTTCCATTAGTGCTTGGGAAACTTTGGGGGGGTTATTTTTATTGGCAACAGTAGCAGTAGGAATAGGATTAGCAGCTATAATTGAATATCCTGTCAGAGTCAGAACTAAGGGTTTTGTACGTCCTACAGGGGAAGTGCGTATTGTACAAGCAACTACCACTGGAGTAGTGGAAACGATTGCAGTCAAAGAAAATCAGGAAGTAAAATCTGGAGATGCGATCGCGACTCTAAGTACTGTCGAATTACAAACTCAAAAAAGTCAAATATTGGAGAATATCCAGCAAAAAAAATTACAACTAACCCAACTAGTAGCCCAAATTCGCATCCTGGATACACAAATTATCGCCGAAAGCGATCGCGCTAATCGTAGTGTAGCTTCTGCGATCGCAGAATTGAAAACTATTCAGAGAGATTACGAACAAAAACGGGTGACTGCAACTAGTGGAGTCGAAGAAGCTGCAACTAATATAAAAATTGCCCAAGAAGAATTGCAACAATCCCAAGCAGAGTTAAAGTCAACTCAAGCACAAGTGGGAGCCATTCAAGCTGCATTACAAGCTGCCATAATCAAACGCAACCGTTACCAAATCATCGCAGAATCAGGCTCCATTTCCCAAAATCAATTAGAAGAAGCTCAATTAGCCGTAACTCAGCAACAGCAAGCATTACAGTCACAACAAGCCACCGTCGAAAGCCAAAAACAAGTAGTAGAAAAACAACAACAAGCTTTAACTGCCGCTCAAGTGAGGTATAAACGAGCATTAGGTACATCAAGTCCCAGTCAAGCTGTAGTGTCCATGGCTGAGGAAAACATAGCCCAAGAACAGGCGAAAAAAGCAGTTAGCTTGGCAAAATTAAAGCAAGAACGCAAAAGTCTTTTACAACAGCAATCAGAATTACAAAATCAACTCTACAGCACCCAAAAAGAGCTAAAAAAGCTAGAAAATGAGTTGGGGAAAACCATAATTCGTGCCACAGAAACTGGGACTATCCTCAAATTAGCACTCAGAAACCCTAATCAACTAGTACGTACTGGGGATGCAGTAGCGGAAATAGCTCCTATCCATGCTCCCATAGTTATTAAAGCCCGTGTTGCAGTTCAAGATATTAGTCAGGTGCAAATTTGTAAACATACATTAGTTAAAGATTGCACCCAAGGCAAAGTAAATTTACGTATTTCTACTTATCCTTATCCAGATTATGGTACTCTCAGGGGTGTTGTTAGAGAGATCACGGCTGATGCAATAGCACCACTAACAACTAACGATAGAATAGCTGCACCCTATTACGAAGTTACCATTGAGCCGATAACAACCTATCTAGAGAAAAATTCGCAGCAATATCCTTTACAAGCGGGCATGGAAGTCACAGCAGATATTATAGCACAAAAGGAAACTATACTCAGGTTTATTCTTCGTAAAGCTAGGCTCATTACGGACTTATAAGATATATCAAAGTATCAGTCTATCTACGAATTGATGCAACTTTTAGACAAAATCACAACATGACAAGGGGAAGGAGGTTAAATAAGTGTAAATTCCAGGTATTCTGGTTGAATTAACACAATAACGATTATCATTATTGTATGAATATACCTGAAATTACCGTTGTTGCTGGTTTTGCTGGTTCTGGGAAAACCGCTTGGATTCGTCAGCAAGTGCAAAATGTGGCATTTACTGAAGATAAAAGTATTATTTATTTTAGTCCTGGTACTGGAAATGTCCCCATAGATCAAACCGTAATTAGTGCTGAATTTCCCCAAATACAGGTTTTTCGTGATGGTGAAGAAGTTGAGTTTACCCAGCAAATACCATCAGCGAAATTAGTTTATATTGAGATAGGTTTTTATTTAGAATTAGGGAGTTTATCGGGATTATTAGAATACTTTACCCACCGCAAAGTAGCTGTTTTACCTGTTCAGATAAAAGACTCTGAATATCACCATTGGGCTGATGAAATTATTCCCGGAATCCCAACTAAAACTGATTTATCAGCAAAATTATGGCGAGTTGTCACAGAGGGTCAAGTTGTAGATGAAGACAGTTTAGAGGAATTTTGGTATGAACTAATTCATGGTGCTTACGGTGATGTCAGTCGGGGAAAAGCAATTTTTGATGTTAATGATGGTAGAAGTATTTACTGTGATTTTGTTGCGGGTATACCTCCAACAGAGTTCTTAGAATTAAATTTCCCCCGTCATTTAACAGGAAGACCCCAGCGTTTTAGTGGAATTGAGGTAGTAGGAAAAAATTTAGATGAAACGATTCTCAAACAGACTTTATCTGATTGTTGTTTGTCAGATACATTAATTTTGCAATATCAACAACAAGTCAGAGAAATATTATCACAAGGAATGGAATTATGAAAATCGCGGTGATGTCTTGTATTCACGGTAATATTGATGCTTTGGATGCAGTTTTATTAGATATAGAAACACAAAAAATAGAAAAAATATTTTGCTTGGGTGATTTGGTGGGATATGGTCCCTACCCTAATGAAGTGGTGGAAAAAATTCGTGCTTTAGATATTCCTACCTGTGCTGGCTGTTGGGACGAAGATATTGTAGAAGGTTTGAATGCTTGTGATTGTAGTTATCCTTCCTTATTAGCAGAAAAACGGGGTTTAGTTGCTCACGAATGGACAAACAAGGAAATTAAACCAGAAAATCGTCAGTTTTTAGCACAGTTGCCCTATTCTTTAAAAGAAGGTAACTTGGCTTTTGTTCATGGAAGTCCCCACAGCAACCACGAATATTTATTACCAGAAATTGATGCTTTTGTCGCTCTAGAAAGGGTGATTACATCCGGTGCTGACGTACTATTTTGCGGTCATACCCATGTTCCTTATGTCCGTAATTTTGATGGTAGTCAATTACAAGTAAAAATCAACCATGATAAATCCTCAACGACAAATACTTTTACTGCACAATTTAAACAAATTATTAATGCAGGTTCTGTGGGAGAACCAAGACATGGAAGACCAAATGCAACCTATGTAATTTACGATATTAATACTCAAGCAGTTACATTGCGCGAGGTTAATTACGACTATCAAAAAACCTGTACAGCAATTATAGAAAAAGGATTACCCGCAATTTTTGCATGGCGTTTAGCACGGGGAATTGAATTTGCAGAACGTGCTGACGATCCAACTCACGTTTGTACCAGGTAAGGGAAATTAAAATTAATTCAAAATTCGGCTTGACTGAGTAAAAACATGAATTATCAATATTTGAATTTTCAGGGTAATCCCTGTTTTTTAGAGACATTCTCAGAAAAAATATCTATGAGAAATTTCGATTTCACATTCCAATTCAGCAATATCCAAAATTAAAAAGTAAAAAATTCTGACAAATTAAATTCTTCCTGGAGAATACAGAACATATAATCCCTGTGGAAAATTGATATGAAGTGGGCAATTTTAAGCGGTATAGAAGGCAACTTAACAGCTTATGAAGCAGTAATGGCTGACATTAAACGTCAAAGTCGTTACATAGAAGCATTATATATTCTTGGTGATGCGATCGGACCCACACCAGAATCAGAAAAATTGGTGTCCCGTTTGCTTAAACCCCGTTCTGGAGAACTCACACCACTGATTTGTAAAGGATGGTGGGAAGAACAATGTTTGATCCTACATGGTTGGAGTGGGACTTCAGAACCTACGGATTTATTACAAAAATATGGGGGAGAGACTGTAAAAATGCTGTGGGATAGTGTATCTCGGAATACGGTAAATTGGATCAGAACTCTAGATTTGGGTTTCTTTGAATTAGACTGTTTGTTAATTCATGGGACAACGGTATCTGTGGATGAAGAGTTAAACCCAGACACCTCTCCTGTGGTTATTTTAGACCGAGTAGCGCGGATGCAAGCAAATAATTTATTTTGCGGTCGTTCTGGTTTGACTTTTCAGTA
>JASJCY010000195.1 GCA_030065825.1 Nostocaceae cyanobacterium
CCAAGGAACCATTTGCTGCGAAGCAAAGGAACCAAGCCTTTTGGCATTTCTAATTGAGCGAACTTACACCGTGGAGTTAGACTTGCTGATATTTGCGGATTTGTGCCCAGATATGCGTAGGTTTTTAGAAGCGGTGCAAACCCATAATTCCTTGTTAAAAACTTGCCCATTAGGGACGACTAATAAGGGTTATCGTAAATCCTCCATTCGCAGGTTCAAATCCCCCTACGCCAAATCAAAATTAGAGTGGGAAGTTGTGAGTTCTGAATTTTTAATTCTTAACTCCTAACTCTTAACTCCTAACTCCTAACTTTTAACTCCATATGCGGGGGTAGTTTAGCAGTCTAGAATGCCGAAATATCCTTATTCATAAACTTGTCTGCAAAGACCGAAGGATGAGGGTTATCGCTTTTTCCAGCCGGAGACGTGGGTGCGAATCCCACCCCCCGTACCAAAATCAGTTTTGAGTGCCAAGTTATGAGTTCTTAGTTCTTAACTTCTAAAGATTACGATGGCGGGTTGCTCAATGGGGAGCATTCCTGATTCAAAACTTGCCGTTCTACAACACTTGGACAAAGCTAGACAAAGTTGAACTTTGTTAGACATCGACCGGATTGCTTCCTGATTCAACCTGGCAGTGTCGGCACTAACCAGTCCACAGGCTTAAATTCGGATAGAACTTACCCTATTTGAAACTGTTTTGGCGCTTGGTTTTCGCTACCTTGAAAATAATAGCACATCTGAATGTTGGACAAAAATGTGAATTAATGTCTAGCTCCCTCCAACAATTTAGTTACAGTTTCTAGCCCTTTCGGGACGAAGAATGAGGATTATCGCAAGTTCAATTCTTGTCCCGCCAGCCAAAATACTATTTGGAGTTCAAAATTTTGAATTCTTAACTCCTAACTCCCAACTCATAACTCCTAAATTTTACATGTGGCAGGTAGCTCAGGAGGTAGAGCGCCAAAACGTCCTTGTTCACAACTTGCCCTATGGGGACGGAGAATAAGGGTTATCGCAGGTTATCGCTTGGTAACGCGGGAGGTCACGGGTTCAAGTCCCGTCCTGCCACCCAAAAATCAATTGTTGAGTGCTTGGGTTGTGAATTATTAACTCAGAACTCATAACTCATAACTCATAACTCCTAACTCTTAATTATTACATGTGGCAGGTAGCTCAGTAGTAGAGCGCTAAATATCCTTGTTCACAACTTGTCTGCAAAGACCGAAGAATGATGGTTATCGTCTTAACAACGAGAGGTAGCGGGTGCAAATCCCGTCCTGCCACCCAAATATAATTCGTAATTCGTAATACTCACTTCGTGAGAAGCAAGCTACGTAATTCGTAATTGTCTGACTGTAGGCGGGAAGCAAGCTACGTAATTATGAATATTTTTGCCTGCAAAGGACGAGAAGGAGAACCATAATATATGAACTATAACTTTTTTACCAAAAAAAATAAAGGTACACCGCAATCTCAGCCTATCCCTGGACGGGAAGCGGAAATGATTCAGGGAAGAAGTGGCGGCTGGATGTTCGATGCGGGCATTTGGCAGATGCTGCGGCGTTGTTTGCTCATTGGTACGGCGAAAAGTACTTACTATGCTGGTAAGCAGGAATTAACTGAGGATTTTGTCGCCACTATTAAAGAGGCGATCGCGCAAAATCCTGCCCGTGTGGGGGAAGAAATTGTGTATGCCAGCGATGGACGGGCTATTAATAATAGTGCCCCTATTCTAGCGCTAGTGTTGCTGTCCATGGGTGAAACACCAGAAGCCAAAAAAGCGTTTATGGAAATCTTCCCCCAAGTTGTACGCACAGGTAGCCATTTTTACGAATGGCTAAATTACACCAAGTCTATGCGGGGATTTGGGAAGGTGGTGCGGGAAGCGGGTAAAGGTTGGCTTTCCCGGGAAGATGTCAAGGGTTTGGCTTACCAGTTGTTGAAATATCAGCAACGTTTGGGCTTTTCTAACCGCGATGCTTTGCGGCTGTTCCACGTAAAACCACCCACACAAGACCATGATTTCTTGTATCATTGGGTAGTTAAAGGTTGGGAAGAATTACCGACAGAAATTCCTTGTGATGCCTTAACGCAGATTTGGTGGTATGAGTGGCTGAAGCGCAATCCCGAACAAACCCATGAAGCTATTCTCAAGGGACGGTTAACCCATGAAATGACTGCTCCCGTGGGCAAAATGGATAAGCAAGCTTGGCAGTTGTTATTCCAAGAAATGCCCATTGGTGCGATGTTGCGTAACCTCGGTTCTCTGACAGAATTGGGTGTGTTGCGTGCGGATGAAAGCGCTAATATCCTGCGGGTGGAAGCGGTTCTCACCAATAAAGAACGTCTGCGTAAAGGACGCATCCATCCCATTGACGTTTTGAAGGCACTCAAGACCTATAAATCTGGGGGACAATTAGGACGCAGCAAGAAGACTTGGAACCCTGTAAGTCGGATTGTAGACATCTTAGAAAAAGCGTTAGAACTGTCCTTTGATGTGGTGGAACCCACAGGTAAGGTGTTTATGCACGCCGTTGACGTGTCTGGTTCTATGTCTTACTACACCGTGAGTTCTGTAGGGTTAACTTGCTGTGAAATTGCTACCACCATGGCATTGGTAACAGCTAAGGCTGAGAAAAACTATATGATTCGCGGTTTTGCTACGGATTTCCGGGATTTGGGTATTACTGCTAAGGATAGTTTTAGTTCGGCGTTGCAAAAAGCTAGCAATCAGAACTTCGGGGGAACCGATGCGTCTGTGGCTTACGACTGGATGATTAAGAATAGGTTCAAAGCGGATGTTATCTGTTTTTGGACTGACTCAGAAAGTTGGGCAAATAACTATCAACATCCTTCTCAAGCGCTGGCGAAATATCGGCAAAAGGTGAATCCGAATGCGAAAGCGGTGTATGTCACCCTTGCACCTTATCGGATTACCTTAGTAGATCCGAATGATCCTCTTTCTTGGGATATGGGTGGGTTTGATCCTAGTACACCCCGGATTATTCAGATGCTAGCGACGGGTGAACTTTGATGGGGAGATAGATGGGGTGATGGGGCGATTTTTTCTCCCCATTTCTTTACCTCCCCATCCCATACTTGGCGGGTATTCCTGGTTCACAATTTGCCTTTCGGGGACGAAGAATTTAGGATTATCGGTTTAAGTCTCCACCATCTCGGGGATGAGCGGGTTCAATCCCCGCACCCGCCGTTGTTAATTTCTTAAACAGATAAAGTTATTTATTTGGAGATAAAAGAGTATGTTCAATTCAATTTCACAAACTATGCTAATAACTGTATTTTTAGGAAAGTTCCTCAATGATTTTTTTTATTCTTTGCGCATATTCATTTAGTCCCATTGCTTGAAAAATATTATATGCATTTTGGAAAGCTTTCATCGCTTGTGATTTTTCTTGCAGTGCTGCAAATGCATGTCCTAAATTAGTCCAGGCATTTGCCTGTGCATGGTAATGACCTATTTCCTGTGCAATTTTTATAGATTGTTGATAATGTTGAATAGCTTGTTGATTTTGTTGTTGTCCCAGAAAAAAGTATGTATTACCTAAATTAGTGACTGATATACTTTCAGCTTCGCGGTCACCAATTTCTCTTGTTATAATCAAGCTTTGTTGCAAAAAATTAATTGCCTGTTGATATTTGTCTAAGCAATTGTGGACAACTCCTAAAGCGTCCAATGCTCTTGCTTCAATTGCTCTATAACCAATTTTTCGCGCAATTTCTAGTTGTTGTTGGTGACATTCCAGTGCTTGCTGATATTCTCCCAAAGCACAGTAAGCAGAGCCTAAGTTTCCTAGTGTAATAGCTTGCTGTTGAAAATCACATTCATTCTGTAATACCTTTAATTTCTGCTGCTGATAGTCAATAGCCTTTTGATATTGACCCAACCAATAATAAACAGTTCCTAAGTTATTTAATGCTTTTGCTTCTTCCTCATCATCTTTAATTTCTCGTGCAATCATAAGTTGTTGATGAAAATTTTCAAGTGCTGTTTGGTAGTTTCCCATATTTTGGTAATTAAGACCTAAATTAGCTAGTGCAGCTGCTTCGCCTTGCCTATCACCAATGTTTCGTTCAATAACCAACGCTTGTTGAAGATTCTTGATTGATTGTGGGTATTTCCCTAAATGTTCATATAGGATTCCTAAGTCAATTAAAGCAGCTGCGAAATCAGACTTTTCTTCATTTCTACTTTCCCATGACTGCACTAATTTTTCATACAGTTCTATCTGAACCGAATAGTAACCTCTTAAATCCAAAACCTCTTTGTATATTCTCAGAGTTTCTAAGGCTACAGCATACTCTTTCATTTCGCACAAATGATAGACAATTTCCAGATGTGGTGCGATATCCTCCAGTGTTTGCCAAGTACTTCGATCAGAGCCAATAGACAAATAGTAAGCTAATACTCGTTCTCTCAATAATTCTTGTTGTTTTCCTGTCTTTTGCTTCGAATATTGCATTACAAGCGGATGAAATTGATAGCTTTCTTCTCCTTGATTCATATCCAGCAAGGAACGATTTGTTAGTTCATCCAGCGCTTGTTGAACTCTCCAATTCCCTGTGGGTTCTTGCGCTTTATGCCCTTCCGAATTCATCAAAACCATTCCCAAATTTGTGATCTTGGTTGTATCGAAGGATTTTAGAAATTGTAATTCTTTTTCCTGAGAAGGTATTTCACGAAGTTTATCCCATGAAAGCAAATTCACAACTGGCTTAGTGTCTGGCAAAACTACTGCCGCAGCATCTCGGTCAAATGAACGGCGATAAAGACTGAGATTCAGAAAAAATTGTTGTAACTCTGAGGTTAAGTTTTCAAAGTGTTGTTCCAATATCCAAACAAAGAATATCCTTTCCCGTTCTCGATAAGACATTGGGACTTTATTTAACAATAACTCCAGTTGCTTGAAGCCCAGTTTTTCAGCCTCCCGGATGTGAGTACCTGGTTTTAACTTGGATGCTACTAACCGTAATATCTTTGGGTGTCCATTAAGATATTTAGAAAAATCTTGCAGTTCTTCATCAGAACCCACAATACCCAATTCTTGCAATAGGTTTCCCCCATCAGTGGCTTCTAATCCTTGTAAAGGTAGCCAACAACCATGTCCTTCCATCACTTCTGGTATAGTTTGGGTTGTTACCAGCAATTTACTGGTTGTCCCGTGTTCAACCCAACGATTGAAAAAGCCCCTGTAAGTGCCTACAAAATGACGTTCTTGATCTAGTAAAGTCTCTAAGTTATCAATAACTAATAAGCATCGGTGCTTTCTCAAAGCCTCCAGTAAAGCAAAAATTAATTGCTCTGCTTCATGCAATTTAGTTACTTGTTCCGCTGATATCCCTGCTAATTTTATTAAGGCATTCTGGGCAAAAACTGTAAAATCTGTTCCCTGTCTGACATCAGCCCAAAATTTTGAATCAAAATCAGCATAATTATACAGATATCCAGCCAACCAAGACTTACCCACTCCGCTTAAACCATGAATACCAATAGTCTTGACACTGGAATCATTTAACCAAGCTTGTAGTTTTTGAATCTCTTGGTTGCGTCCTTGCCATTTATCGATTGTTGGTGGGATAGAAATTAGGTTAACTGAAGAAATGATGATTTGTTCGTTTCTTTGTATTCCCTGAAGAATCCTCAAAATTTCATCAAGTTTAATATCTTCCGTATGCGATCGCACACTTTGCACCGGATTATCCGTACCATTTGAAGTATGTGAGCTTGAATCAGATTCACTCAATAACTCAGGTTTATACTTGGCAAATAAAGCAATTAATTCGGGAAGCTTTGAACGACGTTCGTCTGAAAATTCGTTTTTTAAACCAAATTCCTTACAAATTTCCTGACGATGTTTTCTGACGGTTGATTCGGCGATGTGCAGAGATTTAGCAATTTCCTTATCTGTTTGGTTAGCTAATACTTTCAGTAATACTTCCCGTCGTCTAGTAGTTAGTCGAGTGAATATTGCATTGAAATGCTGTTGATTCATAGTTACTAAAAATATAGTCAACAAAGACTCACAAAATGAGCAGTGTTTGTGTACTAGCTTACCGCGAAACTTGATGTAGTGATTGAGTAAGCAAAAATTATGAAAACCACATACATCAACGGACACTGCTACTACATAGACAATAATGGCGTTCTTCTTCCTGCTGTCACCACCGTTCTAAAAGCAACACAACCACAGAAATCTGTTGCAGTACTCTCTAACTGGCGCAATACTAAAGGTAATGCACAGGCAAATAAAATTATCTCCAATAGTATCCGTCGTGGTAAAGCCTTGCACAAGCTCATTAAAAAGTACCTCCAAGGTGACTTACCCAAACCTGACAACAACTGGCTTGAACCTTACTGGTATAGTATTCAGCCTGTGCTAAACCAACTTAGTGATATTAAACTGATTGAGCAACTTGTACCCAATGACATAGAAGCTTATGCAGGAAAGGTTGATTTAGTTGCCCGGTACAAGGGAATTCCCCATATCATTGAATGGACTACTGCTGAGAAACCAAAACTTGAAGAAAGTAAACTCTATGACAAGCCATTACAGTTAGTTGCTTATAGTGGTGCAGTTAATAGAGGCAAAATTGCATTTGGCAGAAAGATTAGCCGTGCTTTAATTGTCGTGGCTTTACCAGGTGAAAAAGCAGAAATTTTTGAATTTGACCGTCCAAAGCTAATTAATTACTGGAAGCAGTGGCTTTCTCGGCTTAAATGTTTCTACGGTAGTATCGCTGCGTAACATAAAACCAAGCCTGCGAAGGCAGGCTTTGCTTGTATAGCTGCACCCTTCTAGGGTGACGGCTACCTGAAAAATTTTTCCACTAATCTACAGAAAACTCCCAATTGGAAGTGAAGTTATATTCTAAATTCCTTGGTGTAGAGCTTTTTTACTCCACCTCTGTTCAAGCTTGATTCCACTCCCGCAAAGCTATGTTAATTTTTGAGGAACACTTTCAGGACAACCACCACAACTGGTGTACAAAAGAAACTGCTGACTGCACTCTCAGCATTGAATCACACTATTATACATTTGAACATAAACGCTCTGGAGGCTGTTCCTGGCTATCTTGGCAATCTGCGGATTTCTTTTACGATAAACTAGAATTTCGCATCCATGTGGTGCTGGAAAAAGTTACTGGTGTCAATCATGACGGGTATGGTTTTGTGTGGGGATTGGCAGATAGTAGCAATTTCCTAGAGTTTGTCATTGCTGATAACAGAGAATACCGAATCTCCCGCTGGAAGAATGGTGACTATGAAGACTATGTTCCTTGGAAAACTTGCAAAGAAATTAAACAACCCAATGGGGTAAATATTCTTGATATCCGACGGGATGGGGATAACGTCGAGTTTTATATCAACAGCGTACTGGTGGAAACACTCCCAGCAGATAAAGTCATGGAGGTGAGCGATCGCAAGTTTGGCTTTATTGTCTATGACCAAATTAAAATTAAGGTACATAGTTTAATTATCAGTACCTCTAGCAGCGAAGCTACTACTGGACAAAATAATAAACGTACTGAAACTGCAACCACAGCATCTTTTAGGATACATGAACCACCAGAGGAGGATACTCTAGAGAATGTGTTTGCTGATTTAAACGCATTGGTGGGTCAGGAGGGCACCAAAAAACAACTGTTATCTTTGGCGAATTTTCTCAAGGTGCAGACTGAACGCAAAGCACGGGGACTGAAAACTGTGGATACTTCCCTGCACCTTGTCCTTTATGGTCCCCCTGGTACTGGCAAAACTACCATTGCTCGTTTAGTAGGTCGGTTATATAAACAATTGGGTTGTCTGCAAAGCGGACACTTAATAGAAACCGATAGGGGTGGAATTGTCGGTGGCTATATTGGACAAACTGCATTGCGGGTGGAAGATGCAGTTAAACAAGCATTGGATGGGGTGTTATTTATTGATGAAGCCCATGCTTTAGTACCCAAGGATGCATCCTATGATGATTTTGGTTTGGAAGCGGTACAAGCCTTAATTAAGCGCATGGAAGACCATCGCGATCGCCTAGCTGTGATTGTGGCTGGTTACAAGGAAGAAATGGAGCATTTTATCGAGTCTAATCCCGGTTTACAATCCCGTTTTAGCCGCTTATTTTACTTTGACCATTACACTCCTAGGGAACTAATTTTAATCTTCAAAAAATTCTGTGAAGATAACGGATATACCATTGATATTGCCGCGAATATTGCTCTGCAAGCTATTTTTGAAATTGCTTATTCCAACCGCGATAATAACTTTGGTAATGGACGTTTTGCGCGGACTATTTTTGAGCGGAGTATTGAGCAACAAGCGAATCGTATTGCTGATTTTGTCGGAGAATTAGATGATGCTGGAATCTCTCTCATTACAGCTGAGGATTTGGGAATTGCTGAGTAAACTAAAGTTTCACAAAAAGCACAAAGCCTATTTATAGCAATTTGAAAAAATAATGTGACATATGGTTGGTAGGGGCGCGGAAACCGCGCCCTTACAATTGGATTTTTTGCAAACATTTTTTGATTTGTTATTATTAGGGACTTCCAAAAAATAAAATATCTTGTAGTACAGGCATCTTGCCTGTTAATTATAAAGGACGGGCAAGATGCCCATCCCACAGGAATAATTTATTTGTTGGTGTTTCCTTTGACTTGTTAATTATAAAGGACGGGCAAGATGCCCATCCCACAAAAATAATTTATTTGTTGCTGTTTCTTTTTACTTGTTAATTATGAAGGACGGGCAAGATGCCCATCCCACAAAAATAATTTATTTGTTGCTGTTTCTTTTTACTTGTTAATTATAAAGGACGGGCAAGATGCCCATCCCACAGGAATAATTTATTTGTTGCTGTTTCTTTTTACTTGTTAATTATAAAGAAAAATAATGTGCTTACCTGTTAATTATAAAGGACGGGCAAGATGCCCATCCCACAGGAATAATTTATTTGTTAGTGTTTCCTTTTACCTGTTAATTATAAAGGACGGGCAAGATGCCCATCCCACAGGAATAATTTATTTGTTGGTGCTTGCTTTTAAGTGTTAATTATAAAGGACGGACAAAATGCCCATCCCATAGGAATAATTTATTTCTTTATTTATTTACTTTGTTAGAGGCTTGAGTTTACTAACAAAATTCATCCACCGTCGCCAATTTGCTTTTAGCACTTTTCGATAAGTCAACATATGTAGGATGATAAATGCCAAAAATGTATAAGCTAACCAAAAATGGGAACTACGTCCTACTTCCACCATTGCTTCATTTTCGGGGAAAATATCAGGTAACACAATCCCGAAGAATTTGACACCATTGGCTTTAAAGGAATTGGAAAGCAAAAAACCAGCAATAGGTACTGCCCACATGAACATATATAAGCTAGTATGCAAGGCAAAAGTTCGCCACCAAGCTGGAGATAATTTGGGAGTGCGTTTAGTATATTTACGCCACCAAACTCGTAATAATGTCAAAATTCGCCAAGTTAATAATGCCATTGTCAATACACCAATGGACTTATGAAAATCATACAACTCATTACGTAAAAACTGTTCCCGTTCCAACCTAGCCATCAACGAACCCGTACAAAATAAAATCACATAGGAACCAGCCATCCACCAGTGGACTTGCATTAATTCTTGAAATGCTGAATTAAGTCGCGGTTTGCGACTGTCTTTTTGAGTGAGTTGGGATATTTTCATAGTTTTGGAAGCAACGCATCAGGAAAGTGTTACGCCTGTTAAATCAAAAATATAATTCTTAACAATATTTTACACACCATTTTTGATTCTGCTGTTGCTATCGCATATTTATTAAATTGGTATATCTTATGGAGAGGATAGATTGGGTAAAAGCAGACTCATATTTTGCACCATTCTCAATTAGCCATATTTACCGCCTAGGAATTAATTTCTCAACAAGCACAAAGAAACCCGGTTTCTGACATTACTGTAAGTTTTCAGATAAATCAGACTGGGTAAAAATTTCAGTGGGTTTTAACTGATAACTTGCACCAATGTCATTGAGCCTCACAACCCACCTTGAAATCAATTTCAAGGTGGGTAATTGCGCGTTAAACCCGCTATGTAAATTTGGCGTTGCATAATTGAAGTATGAATCCGGGTGTAGAGACTAGCAAGTGCAACGTCTGGAACAAGGTTTTGGGAACAACGCAACATCCTGCATCATACATGAATTCAGCAACGCCATAAATTTTCTATTACTGCTTGGGAATACTAAAAGCAGGGGAAATAACACTTAGGTGCAACTGACAGCTGAAAGCCGCGAAAACAGCTAAACTCTTCCCATAATGGTTACGGTTGAGCTATTCTGTTAGGCAATTTTTTAAAAAGTGAGGAAATATTATGGCATTTAGAAAACCAATTACTACACTTGGTGGTTTAATTTGGTGGAAAAACATCAGACAAAATGAATATTTTATAATGCAGGAGCATAAAGTTGGTTTACCTGTGTGACGATATAAATATCGAAGAACAATGCATGAGAATAGGATGGAAATAGCAAATTAAAATCATTTTGAATAAATTTCAATTGACTGGCAATATTTACAAAAACACGCTGTGCCCCAAATTGAGGAAAAGATTGATATAGGTAAATTAATTAAAGATATTATTGAACGTTATTGAACTAATGGAAATCATTAATGCTAAACTCCTACAGTGTGGTCTATTTACCTGAAAATTGCTGTAACATCATTACTTATGGTGTTAATGCTCATGGAATTATTTTTAATAAAGACTTTGCGTCAATAACTAGAATGAATACAAGGGATTAGCATGGGGAAAATTTAGCCTGCGCAGGCAGGCTACCCTACTCTTCGAGAACCCCTACAGGGAACGGGAAGCCGCACTCAAAGAGAAGCCATGACCTGTCTACCGCGTCTAGTGCTTGTATAGCCCCACTCTTCTAGAGTGAGGGAAATATTATTATAAGCTGTGGGCTGTGTTCTATGGGTTCTCTGTGCCTCTGTAGTAATATCATCAATATTCCCTCCCCACACCAACCTTTAGATTCTCCCTTTTTTCTACCTCAATTTGACGCTGACTTGGCAATAAACGCTCCCTGATACTGGCAATTACAATATATAAAACGGGAACGATAAACAAACTCAAAAAAGTCGCTACAAACATTCCTCCAAATACCGCAGTTCCCAGAGATTGACGACTAGCAGAACCCGCACCCGTAGCAATTACTAAGGGAAAAATCCCCAACAAAGTGGAAAAAGCAGTCATCAAAATCGGTCTTAATCTTTCCTGTGCGGCTTCCACAGCAGCCTTAGTAATTGACAAACCCTCCTCTCGCAATTGGTTGGCAAATTCTACAATTAAAATCGCATTTTTACTCGCCAAACCAATCAACATTACCAATCCCACCTGGCAATATATATCATTACTAAAACCCCGCATTGATTGGGCTAACAATGCTCCTAAAATCGCCAAGGGAACCGACAACATAATAATTAAAGGGTCAACATAATTTTCATATTGAGCTGCTAATACCAAGAATACAAACACCAGTCCCAAGCCAAAAATTAGGGGTGCTTCCCCACCAGATGAACGCTCTTCCGCAGATATCCCCGACCATTCATAACCAAAGCTAGCTGGTAAAATTTGTTGCGCCAATTTTTCCATCTTGTTAATTGCTTGTCCGGAACTAGAACCGGGAGATGCTGAACCGTTGATTTCAATTGACCGATACAAGTTATAATGATTGATAGTTTGTGCCCCAGTGGTGGATGTTACTTTCACAAGATTACTCAGGGGTATCATTTGGTCGGTAGCAGAACGGACGTACAATTGACCTATATCATCGGGGTTTGAGCGATACTGAGCGTCTGCTTGCACATACACCCGATAGGTACGCTGCTCAAAATTAAAGTCGTTGACGTATCTTGAGCCTAAGTAACTTTGCAAAGTTCTAAAGATGTCATCAATGTCAACCTGTAGCGCTTTAGCTTTGTTACGATCCACTTCAATCAATAACTGGGGTGTATTGGCGGAAAATGTGGTAAATACTGCTTGCAATCCCGGTGTTTGATTAGCCTGCTGTAGCAATTGTCCCATGACTTGCATCATCGCGTTTAAGCCACTGTTTCCCCTTCTATCTTGGAGTTGGAACTGAAAACCACCAAAACTACCCAAACCCCGAATGGATGGAGGATTTACAGGAAACACCCTGGCTTCCGTAATCCCAAAAAATTTACCCCGTAGTTTGTTAATAATTTCCTGGGCTGATTTACCTCCTCCCCGACGTTCATCCCAAGGTTTCAAGGGTGAAAAAATTACACCTTGGTTAGCCGTACCACCACTGAAGCTAAAGCCTCCCACGGCAAAAGTACCCTCAATTTCTGGTAGCTTGAGAATCTCCTCTTCTACCTGACGCATCACATTGCTAGTATAATTTAGTGATACTCCCTCTGGGGCTTGAATTAAGGTAATAAAATAACCTTGGTCTTCTTCTGGGAGAAATGCACTGGGAACTTTCATGTATAGCCAGCCAGTTAACCCCAGTAGTAAAACAAACACCGCTAAAACAATTGCTTTGATGCGCACCAGAAATCTTAGCGATCGCATATAACCACTGCGAACCGCATCTAAAAAGGAGTTAATTCCCCCAAATATCCATCCCAATATACCCCGTTGTCTTCCTCTGTTACGCAATAAGAGTGCGGAAAGAGAAGGAGTAAGACTTAAAGCTAAAAAGGTGGAAATGGAAACCGAAAAGGCGATAGTTAAGGCAAATTGACGATAAATTTTACCTGTGGTTCCCGGGAAAAATGCCACGGGGACAAACACTGCCATCAGTACTAGGGAGGTAGCAATTACTGCTCCTGTTAGTTCCCGCATTGCCATAGAAGCTGCTTTCCGGGGTGGTAATCCTTGTTGCTGAATCAGCCGAGAAATGTTCTCTACCACCACAATTGCATCATCAACTACCATCCCCGTGGCTAAAGTTAAACCAAACAGGGTAAGGGTATTTATGGAAAATCCAAAGGCTTGGATAAAAGCAAAAGTCCCAATTAAAGCCAGGGGAATCACCACCACTGGGATTAAAGTTGTACGCCAATCCTGGAGGAAAATAAAGATTACTAGGACAACCAGGGCGATCGCCAATAGCAGGGTTTTTACCACTTCCGAAAGGGACTCTTCCACAAACATTGTGGTATCAAAAGCCACTCGATATTCCATTCCTGGAGGGAAACTTGCTGCCAGTCTTGCCATTTCTGCTTTCACTTCCTTGGCAGTATCTAATATATTACTGCCTGGGGTAGTAAAAATACCAATTCCCACCGCTTCCTTACCCCGGAACCGCAGGAAGGAACTGTAATTTTCTGCCCCTAGTTCTGCTCTACCTACGTCTTTGAGTTTAATCAGGGTTCCATCGTCAGCAGTTTTCAGGACAATCTCTGCAAATTCCGCCGCATCTTTGAGTCTACTGATTGCCTGCAGGTCGATTTGATACATTTGCTCCGGTGGTGCAGGCTGCTGTCCAATTTGTCCGACACTTGTCTGCACGTTTTGTTCTTCCAGGGCATCAATCACATCTTGGGGCGTTAAATTCCTTCTAGCAAGGCGATTGGGGTCTAACCATAAACGCATGGCATAGCGGCGTTCGCCAAAAATCCGCGCTTGACTTACACCCTTGATTCGTCTCAGTGAATCTACTATATATAGGTCGGCATAGTTGCTTAAAAATACATTGTCAAATTCTTGGTTTTCGCTGTACAACCCCATCGCTAAGAGGATGTTGTTGGACTGTTTGCTGACGCTGACACCAGTTTGTTTAACTGGTTCTGGTAGTTGGGGTTCGGCGAGGGAAACGCGATTTTGTACATCTACCGCCGCAATATCTGGATTGCGGGAGGCATCAAATGTTACAGTAATTGTACTG
Source organism: Nostocaceae cyanobacterium (assembly GCA_030065825.1). Classification (GTDB taxonomy): domain Bacteria; phylum Cyanobacteriota; class Cyanobacteriia; order Cyanobacteriales; family Nostocaceae; genus JASJCY01. The sequence goes on from JASJCY010000195.1 coordinate 13,925, forward strand.
GTGCCGCTATTGGTACTATTGGAAGTCATGTATTTCATGCCTTCCACACCGTTAATTTGCCGTTCTAAGAGGTTCGTAACGGTGTTTTCTACGACTTCTGAACTAGCACCGACGTAGTTAGCGCTTACCTGAATTTGAGTCGGACTAATTTCTGGATATTGCGCTGTGGGTAGATTAGGGATACTAATAGCACCTACCAGTAAGATAATGATGGCGCAGACACTGGTAAATACAGGTCGCTTGATAAAGAAGTTAACAAACATGGGAGATGCCCGAGGATTGGTAAAATAATAAAAACCGCAACAGAGGGAGAGGTGCAGGTCGGGATAAAACGGTATAAAACCGCATTATTTATCCCGAATGGGGGTAGGTCTTTAAGTCATGACACCCTTGAGTTGCACAGCTAGCTTTGGGCAACTGTCGGTAAGGATTAAACAGCAAAATCGTTTTACATCAAGCAGTGTTCT
>JASJCY010000196.1 GCA_030065825.1 Nostocaceae cyanobacterium
GGTAATTGGTAATTGGTAATTGGTAATTGGTAATTGGTAATTGGTAATTGGTAATTGGTAATTGGTAATTGGTAATTGGTAATTGGTAATTGGTAATTGGTAATTGGTAATTGGTAATTGGTAATTGGTGAGTACTGCAGTACTGCAAACCAGAGTGAAAAAATTTAATACAATCGAAAATCCAAAATTGTCATGGAAGCTGTTATATCTATCAAAAACCTCGACCATTACTTTGGTAAAGGTCAACTGCGCAAACAAGTATTATTTGATATCAACCTAGAAATAAATGCTGGTGAAATCATCATTATGACTGGTCCTTCTGGTTCCGGTAAAACTACCCTCTTGACCTTGGTGGGTGGGTTACGTTCGGCACAGTCAGGCAGTTTACGGATTCTGGGACAAGAACTCTGTGGTGCTAGTCCAGCCAAACTTGCCCAAGCGCGACGCAGTCACGGTTATATCTTTCAAGCACACAATTTACACGCAAGTTTAACTGCCCTGCAAAATGTGAGAATGGGCTTGGAACTACACCGGGGTATTTCCGTCAAAGAAATGACCAGCCGTTCCACAGAAATCCTCGAATTAGTGGGATTGAGCGACCATATCAATTATTACCCAGATGACCTTTCAGGGGGACAAAAACAACGGGTGGCGATCGCCCGCGCTTTAGTTAGTCATCCCAAAATTGTCCTCGCAGATGAACCTACTGCTGCTTTAGATAGTAAATCCGGTCGGGATGTAGTTAATCTGATGCAAAAACTAGCAAAAGAACAGCATTGTACGATTTTGTTAGTAACCCATGACAATCGCATCTTAGATATTGCCGATCGCATCGTCTACATGGAAGATGGAAAACTAGGTAATGCTGCTCCGAAAAACTTAGCCAAACCTCATTAAACTTAGATTGTAGCTTGGTTTGAGGTACGTAGGCGTACCGCAAGCGGAACCCGTAGGGTAGCCTACTTACTCCAAGCCACGACCTGTCTACGGTGTAAGGTAACCCAACAAAAACCTACTTGCTGTTGGGTTACTCTGCTCAAAGCCTCCCGACCGTCGTCTACACTTCGTTCAACCTGATAACTTGCACCATTCTCAATTCCCTATGTTTCCCGCCTAGGATTAAAATCCCAGGAACCTATAAACAAAGTCTGATAAATCAGACTGAGTAAGGTAGGAGAGCGCGTTTTAAGGTGCTTTGTCTGTAGGTTCCTTGAAATTTATTTCAAGGTGGGTTGGTTGGCTAAATGACATTGGTGCAAGTTATCAGTTCAACCCAACCTACGAAAAGTTAAGTTTTTAGCCGTTGGGAGTATAGATTCATCCAAAAGCACTGGCACTTGACAAGCTTCTGTAAATAGACTATCAGGATAGTGTTTAAAGCAACATTAGAACTCTTGCTATAATTTCGGTTTTAGCACTCCCTATTCCCTATTCCCTCTAGGTAGGAAACTCTAGGTGGAATAGGCTAGTCTGTATTTTAGCAGAAGTAAGGATGTTTTTTTGACTCTATGACGATTGAAGTTCGCCCTGGAAATTCACACAAGCAATTTCTCTGTTCTACCGTTAAAAAAGTGCCAGTTAACAAATCTGCCATTACTGTGTTAATGGGAATGTTTGCAACGCTACTAATAGTCCTCGCAAATCCCGTAGAGGCAGCAGAAGTAGCAATAATCCCACCCAATCCGAAATTGGGGGATACCATATCGGTTTTAGTTACTCCAGACAATCCCGCCAACGGTAAAAATTTAACAGTGACTAGTGGTGGTAAGAATTACCGACTATTTCCCATCACAGCCAATCAGTATCGGGCTTTTATTCCCACAACTCCCCTAGATAAGCCAGGGAGAAAAGTAATTAGAGTGCAGGGTGGTAACAGAACGCGAAACCTAGCAGTGTGGGTGAAAAATCGTAGATTTCCCGTACAGCGTATTACCTTACCCCCAGGAAAAGCTGGTACCCGAGCCACAAAACACGAATTACAGAAAGTTCGAGAATTTAAGGCGCTGGTAACACCACAAAAATATTGGAATGGTTCCTTTGTGCAACCAAATCGGGGACGAATAAGTGCAATTTATGGTGTACGTCGCTACTATAATGGTAAATTTGCAAAGAACTATTACCATCGTGGGGTTGACTACGCTGGGGCTAGCGGTTCTCCCGTAGTTGCTCCTGCTGCTGGTCGAGTCGCTTTGGTAGGGAAAGTATCCGAAGGTTTCCGGGTTCACGGTAACGTAGTTGGCATTGACCACGGACAAGGAGTGGCTAGCATTTTTATGCATTTGAGCCGGACTAACGTCACAGAAGGGGATTTGGTTAAACCAGGTCAACTAATCGGTGCAGTTGGTTCCACTGGCGCTTCCACAGGTCCTCATTTACATTGGGGTTTATATGTTAACGGTAAAGCCGTCGATCCGGTATCCTGGAGATTTAATGAGATTAAATAGTAACTTTTTAGAGATTATTTGCTCGTAATTGGGCAAAATAAACTTGACTAAACAAGTGTAAAGAATGTACCCGAAGGGTTACTCTAGGCTAGTATCAAATAATGTGAGGAAAAAATCATTTTTTTCGATATTCATGCTCTATAAAGCCGTGTATACCTCACATTCATAGTTCACACTATCCCTTAGGGTTTCCCAAAGGCAACACACTTTACACTTCAGTTAACAGGCACCGTTCCTGCTGTAGTTGGGTGACTTTAATATCATGAGTGTTATGAGTATAGAAAAAATCGTTGATCAAGCTCTCCAGGATGGTTACCTCACACCAACCATGGAATCAGAAGTTGGACGCATTTGCGATCATGCTTCGGAACTTTCAATTGAAGAGTATATGGCGCTGGATCGGCTGATGGGTGCCCTGTTAACTGGTGAAGTAGTGGCGGTACCTCGCAAACAGTTTATCAACGTCATGGAAGAATTAGTCCTAACCGAGGCGATCGCCCAAGTGGCAGAAATAGAAGCCACCAGTGAAAGTTCTCTGGATGTGGGGGATATAGCTGCTTATGCTCTCAACCGTCTTCCTCCTCTATATGCCACTACAGAAGAAGGTGCTACCTATCAGCGTCGACGTGCCCAAGAAGAATTGCAGGAATTGATTTCCCAGCAAGTAAGGGAAGCGATTTCTCGTTACCTGGATCGACCTGAATTCTTCCCAGAACGCCAAGCTTTGGGTAAAAGCACTGGTAATGAAGTTCTCAGTCAAGTCAGCAGCTTACTCAAGTCATATGCACCCAATTTTGAACAAAAATCACATTAGTCATTAGTCATTTGCCATTTGTCATTAGTCATTAGTCATTTGTCATTTGTCATTTTTGACCGAAGGCTTCTGCCAACGGATATGGAAGGTAGACGGGGTAGCGGCTTTGAGTAGAGTGGAAGGAGGCACTTATGCACAAGGACGATTTTCCTTTTTCCCTTCTTCCTCATGGATATAGGTTAAGCGTCGTTTACGACTTTATGAGTTTGGAAGCACTCCAAGGGACTTCCAAACATAAAACCGCTCAAACCCTCTTGTGCTCAAACCCTCTTCCTTCAGCAGTGCCTGAGAAGCCTACTCCATACCCGTTAGGGTTGGTGTAGGAGCGTCAGTTGACTTTAATTTGGGATTATTCCCGCACCTGCACGGTGGTGCCCATGCTTACCTGCTCATATAACAATCGTACATCTCGATTGCGCATCCGCAAGCAGCCATGGGAAACGGGAGTCCCCACTAAATCCTCATTGGGGGTACCATGAAAACCAATTTCATTGCGTCCATCAGTCCAAAAACCAATCCAGCGTTCTCCTAGAGGACTATCAGAACCTGATGGAAATACTTTACCTGTAATTGGGTGACGCCACGCAGGATTATGTTGCATGTGCATCACCTCAAAGGAACCCGTAGGAGTTTCCCAACCTTTCTTACCGACACCAATGGGGTAACTAGCAATAACTGTATCTTGTCGATATACATAGACGCGGCGATCGCTCAAATCAACCAGAACTTCGTTTCCTAGAGATTTAGAACCATAATTACGTTTTTCCAGGGTTTTTACTGGGATTGATTGTGAATTGGTGCGCTGTTGTGTCATTGCAGCTTGGGTGCTTGTGGTATTTCCCACAGTTTCTAACTGTGCTTCAGCTTTCATAGAACTGTTGATCTGCCATTGAACAGCCAGAGATAAAAATGCTGTAGCAAAACAAAGCCACATTACCATTCGTGCAATAGATTCACTTCTTTCCATCGCCATCGTCTAAATTTTTCTCCTTATCTGATCTGGCTGCACTGTTAAAGGTGAAATTACTGTTATTGATATCTAGTTATCAGCTTACCTTAAGCTACTGCAACAGAACTATCTTCACCACGGGCTTTTATCGAGATCCTGTGATAATTGGGAATTCCCTAAAATTTACAAACATTTTGCCATTTCCTCATGATTCCTTGATTAATATACAGATTTTAAAGGGCAAGCTGGAGCTAGACAGACTTGAGACACTAATTGTGCTACTAACCTAACTGCAAAAGAGCTAGGTGTTTTTCGCCTCACTCTAAAGGAACTTTATCAAACCCCAATCATCTATTGTTCATAGTGTGGGTGAGAGAAAAATTATGTGGGAAAAACTATTGCTAGCAGCGACAATTACCTTTTCTTTAAATATGTTTGTGCAATTTCGTGAACCTACAACTAATGGTGCTAACCACCAACAACCAACAAAGGTAGGTTCTACGATCTTAGTCAGGAAACTTAACAAATAACTATCTAAAACCAAAGTAAATGGGAAATAGTCTCATTTACTTTGAGACGTTAAGCCACAAATCCTAATTTTAATGCATTGCCCTCCTGTGACACAAATAAGACTTTCGCCCTCCAGAAATCACTGCTTTGTTTTGTTTAAAGTGGATATTTTAATTTTTTGTCAAGGGTATGTGGTCAGTTCTTATTAGCTGCACAATATACGTAACATTACGGTGATTATTCCAGGATAGAAGCCCAAGAAAAGAATGGCAATAAGGGGGTAAAATCGCTCAGATTCTGCCCCCTCGCCCTTTTCTGTGTCAAATGCTGATATTGTTACAGTCATAAATCCGTCACTTTGAGAGGGAACTTGTTGTGAATTAAGAGGTCTAATAGAAAGGGATCAATTAGAAGCCAGTACGATCTATGAGCCAATCGATTACTGTATCCTTGTCAAGCTTTGATGCCAGTTTTCCAGAAGCATCAGTGCAAGTTGACAAACTTTCCAATCACGACCTTATTTTACGTTGTCAAGCTGGACTGCGTCCGGATCGTGCTGCGTTTGCAGAACTTTTGCGCCGTTATCAGTCTCAAGTAGATAGGGTTTTATACCACTTGGCTCCAGATTGGTCAGATCGCGCCGATCTGGCTCAAGAAGTCTGGATTCGAGTTTATCGCAATATTAAGCGATTACAAGAACCGTCTAAGTTCCGGGGTTGGTTAAGCCGCATTGCTACCAACTTGTTTTATGATGAATTACGTAAACGCAAGCGGGTTGCTAGCCCTTTGTCTCTGGATGCACCCCGCACCCTAGAAGACGGCGAAATGGACTGGGAAATCGCTGGTGATACCCCAGGACCTGAAGAAGAACTCACAACTAGAGAATTTTACGATCAGTTAAGAGTTGCGATCGCCGATCTACCAGAGGTCTTCCGTACTACAATAGTCTTAAGAGAAATCGAAGGTTTGGCATATGAAGAAATTGCTGAAATGACCGGCGTTTCTCTAGGAACTGTAAAGTCTAGAATCGCTAGAGCTAGATCCAGATTGCAATCTCATTTGCAAAAATACCTGGATAGCTAAACTAGTACCGCAGTCTTGATAGTTACAAGTCATGCATAGTTTTATTTTAGGCTTTGGGGCTATTTGATTTATGCCCCCACTATACTAAAATATCCATCTTCTGCTGTATGGCAAGATTTTAGATATTTATAAAATATATATAAACAAAATACGAGTGCTTCTGCCATTAGGTGAAAATTTGATTAAATTATCAGTCTTTTCCACTGTGTTCACCCGTGTAGGAATTGGTAATAATGTTAAAATGACTACAGGTTATCAATTTGACGACCACTCCCACTCCCAAGCACATAAACATGAGCCAGAGAGGGACTCTAAGCATACCAATGAATCAACGGGTTCTATGGATAGGTCAAAGTGCGATCGGTTTGAGTTATTGAGCGCTTACCTCGATGGCGAGGTAACAGCTGCCGAACGCAGGCAGGTTGAAGAATGGTTGGCAAAGGATCTAACTACACAGCAGTTGTATGCCCGACTGTTGAAGATTAGGCAGGGTTTACGGACTTTGCCAGTGCCAGAACAGCAAACTCCTGAAGAAACCACAGGACAAGTTTTGGCACGGATTCGCCGCCGTACCAGAATGGTTGTACTAGGTGGAGGTGCTGCTATTGCTGCCTGCGCCATTGGTGCCCTATCAGGTTTGTTACCTGGTGGTTTGTCACCTATGCCACAACTGGCTCAAAAGCCAGCTACACAACAGAACCAAAGTCAGGCTCAATCTGAACCAGACTTCACGAAAATGGTTGCCATTACTCTTAACGATCCGGTAATCCGCATACCCAAAGCACCAGAAAATTTGTTTGGCAATACCAAGCAAAAAATGGAGCTTCAGGGGGGTTACTCGGAACACGAAATCAACTAGTAAGGCTGGGGAAAAGTCATAGACAGCCCTAGGGCAAGTCTTGTGTTCTCTGGCTTTAACCTTTTATAATCAATGGTTGGTTTGTTTGTGCCGATTTGTACTAGTGGCAGCGTTAGTTAATATTTAACTGTTAATTCCTAACTGCTAATTTCTAACTGCTAAATTACACATCTATTGAGGATGTTCAACTGACACCAGTCCACCAAGCGTCAGTTTGGGATACACCTTGTAAATTTGTAACTAAAGCTTTAGTCATGAGGTAGATCCAAGCTAAGCCTAGGGATTCTCCTTCCAAGTCGAATATCTCAATCTCCTGCCTATTATACAGATTTTGGGAAATTTGTCTAGAGGGAGAATAGTCTTCTAATTCATCAAGTTCTCTCAAAACGGCTATGTCGCTGAATTCGAGTAAGTAGCCGTGAATGGGACTATTTCCGGCTGTCATAGCGGGATAGCCTTGGGGGAGGGCAAATAATTCTCCGTAGGCGATCGCTCTTTTGGCGCTGATTACCTTACCAGCGCAGTATTGTTGGTAATACGCTTCTCCTGGTTTAAGAGTGCCGTAAACAAAGACTTTTACCATCAAGATTCCTCTATAGCTACAACTTCATTATCTTGATAACGGTTTTATTCCCAAAATAACTGTTCCCATAAAAGACCCCTTTTATCGACGAACAACTATAGCGCTATAGTAAAGCTTCTATCTGCCAAAATAACTGTTCCCATGAAGGAATGTTTTTATCGACGAACAACTATAGCGCTATAGTAAGGGTTTTATCTGCCAAAACTACTGTTCCGATGCAGGAATGGTGTTATGGACAAAAAAAACTCCCTTCCTTATAGCAAGGGTTTTATCTGCCAAAACTACTGTTCCAATTCAGGAATGGTGTTATCGGCAAAAAAACTCCCTTCCTTATAGCAAGAGTTTTATCTGCCAAAACTACTGTTCCGATGAAGGAATGGTGTTATGGACAAAAAAACTCCCTTCCTTATAGCAAGGGTTTTATCTGCCAAAACTACTGTTCCGATGCAGGAATGGTGTTATGGACAAAAAAACTCCCTTCCTTATAGCAAGGGTTTTCTTTTCCCAAGTCATATCTTGCAGCATTATCAATAAGCATAGAAAAACCGGGTTTCTAAACGCAAAATTTAGGCTTTCAACATTAGTCATTCTCAAGAAACCCGGTTTTTAACCCAGGTGCAAGATGTGTGCCAAAACTACTGTTCCGATGCAGGAATGGTGTTATCGGCAAAAAAGTATAGCGCTATAGCTAAGATTTCTATCTGCTAAAATAACTGTTCCGATGAGGGAACGGTTATGATTGGTGCTGGGTGCCATCATTTATGGTAGGCGATCGCATATCATATAAGTTTTGTAGGCTTAACTGCTTGGCTGCTTGGGGTTCGAGGTGATAATTAGGTAAAGAACAGGAGTAATTTTTGATTAGAAGTTCTTGACCTTTTGCAGCTTTTTTTTGTTTATAGTTGTTCATGCCATATTGAACATGAAATTCTGTGATGTCAGCAAATTTGAATAACCTTCTAATTTCTAGAGAATCATCATAAGTTAGCAGCCATCTATGCTGACAGTTTTTCATTGTATAGGCAAATCTTTCATGGTCAAAATTTGTGTGTAAGTCACCTTTTACTCCATAAAGTTTTGATTTTGCTGGTTTGTGATAAGGTGGATCGAGAAATAAAAATACGTTGTCACCGTCTTGTAAGACTAATTGTTCATAGTCACCGCAAGTAATATGTACTTGTGATAAATGGGTAGATATTTTTTGTAATCTTTCCAAAGATGATTGAGTAAATCGCTTTTCAAAAGCCTGTTGGGAGTATCCTCCTGAATCCATTATTCCTGAAAAAGTAATGCGATTCATAATAAAAAAACGTGCTGCTATATCTAATTCTGAAGACAAATTATCTTTATCTATAAGATGTTGATATAATTGTCTACCGTCTGGATATTCAGTTTTGAATTGATTTATTTTATTCAATAAATATGTAATGTTATCTCTGGCATATTTCCAGAATAAATATAAGTCAAAATTAATATCATTAATCCAATATCTACCAATGCGTTGATCGAACAAATTTTTGACACCAAAAAATACTGAACCACCGCCAATAAAAGGTTCTCGAAATTCATGTATATCTAAAGGAATATAAGGTAACAGATAATCAATAACTCTTGATTTTCCTCCAGGATATCTCAGGGGACTTTTAATTGATTTAGCCATTCTTTGTAATGATTATATTTAACTTATGATTGTTAGTAGCTTCTTGGTTTAGTAATTCAATTAGTTTCCTTTGCGTTTTAGAGAAACCATTATTCTGGCAAAATGTATTTAATACATTATTATCAGAATTTGGTAAATCTAGATTTCCTTGAAGTTCTCCTGTGATTTTTAAGCATATTTTAAATTCTAGGAATTTGTGTAAAAATAAAATACCAACCAGAGGATTCATATCAATAAGCAGAGTCCAAAATCTGATTGTTACATTATTAAACGGCAAGTATCCTAACTTATTCGAGTATAAACAATCTAAATTACTAAAAAGTATTAATTTGAATAAACCATCTTTAATGTCATTTTTTGACGGTAATTTGCCTTTACTATTATTTTTGGACTCTTGTATAACCAGTACATTATTCTGTTTATATACTTCGTCAGCAGTTAAATGATAAATGCCACCTAAATAATTAGATATATAAAATATACCTTTATCACCATCCGTTAAATGTTCGAGTTGGTGTGTTGTCACTGATTCTCTATGAGCAGCTTTTTGTGATTTTTTCAAAGTATAATCTCGAAATTTATCTAGGTAAAAAACATCATTTTTCTGAAACTGCTGCAAAACTTGAAGATGCTTTTCTCTAGAACGTAGCTGTACATTTTTAGTGGTTGCTATTTGTTCATAGCTATTAACTGCATTTAGGAAAACAGTCTGAAAATCTTTTTCAAAATGGGTAGTATTCCAATGTAAAGCTGTGGAATGGTAATTGCTAATTTCTAATATCTTTTGCTTGACATGGTCAGAATTAAATTTCTGTGTAGTAATTTTGTTTTTATTTGGTACTACCTCAGCCTGTTCATACCAAGCAAGAACTATATATACATTCAGCAAATTCATCCAAGATAATGTAATAAAATTGATTCTATCATTATCTCCATCCATACCTTCATCTTTCATAATCGGAATTACTGTTACGCTCTTAGAATTCAGATGGTATGTATTGTAGATTCTTGCAAATGGATATGACCTAGTTCTTTTTGGTGAAACCCACTTAGAAAAAGCAATATAATTATCTGCTGAATCTAAAGATATTTTTCCAAAAGTATTAGCGCTGTTGATATTAAAATTATTGATGTCGTAAGTCTTTAGTTTTGGTGTTAAATATGGTGTATAAATAATATCTCTTATAAAACCATTGAAACTAATTAGAGTCATAGCTAGTCATAGTTTGTGAACAAACAATTGGCATGAGAGTAACTTCACAGTAGCCCAAAGACACATCTTGCACCTAAGTCAGAAAGCTCGGCAGGCGCTAACAGCGGGTTTCTCGACTTAAAGCAACTGCCGGGTTCCGATGGGAATATTGACCTCTAAAAATCTTAATTTTTGGTTCATAAACCCCGTTTCTCGATGTTTGTTGAGAATCGTACAAGATATGACCAAAGACAAGACAGAAGTCATTAGAATAACTCTAGAGTATGCCACAATAACGAAACGACAAAGATATATTAAGTAATTTAGGAGTTCTCCACAGTGGATTCCCGATATAACCCAGCAGAAATTGAGGAAAAATGGCAACAAGCATGGAATGAACAAGGCTTGGATAAAACGCCTACAGATAATCACCAGCCCAAATTTTACGCCCTTTCCATGTTCCCCTATCCATCGGGCAACCTGCACATGGGGCATGTCCGTAATTATACAATTACCGATGTAATCGCCCGCCTCAAACGTATGCAAGGTTATCGGGTGCTGCATCCTATGGGTTGGGACGCATTTGGCTTACCCGCAGAAAATGCCGCCATTGATAGGGGAGTACCCCCAGCAAAGTGGACGTATCAAAATATCGACCAGATGCGGCAACAATTACAGCGTCTGGGTTTATCTATTGATTGGGATACGGAATTAGCTACCTGTTCCCCGGACTATTACAAATGGACGCAGTGGATATTCTTGCAGTTTTATGCTGCGGGTTTGGCTTACCAGAAAGAAGCTGCTGTTAACTGGGACCCGGTAGATAAAACGGTGTTAGCAAATGAACAAGTTGACAGTGAAGGACGGGGTTTCCGTTCCGGTGCAAAGGTGGAACGGAAACTGTTGCGGCAATGGTTTCTCAAGATTACGGATTATGCTGAAGAATTATTAACTGACCTTGACAAATTGCCGGGATGGCCTGAACGTGTGAAGTTGATGCAGGCAAACTGGATTGGTAAATCCACCGGGGCATATTTGGAATTTCCCATTGTGGGGATGGATGAGAAAATTGGTGTTTATACGACCCGTCCAGATACGATTTACGGGGTGAGTTATGTGGTGTTGGCACCAGAACATCCTTTGACACCACAAGTCACTACAGGGGACAGAAAAGCTGCCGTAGAAGCCTTTGTGGGTGAGGTTACCAATGAAAGCGAATTAGAACGCACCGCAGAGGATAAACCCAAGCGGGGTATTCCCACTGGTGGTAAGGCAATTAACCCTTTTACTGGGGAAGAAATTCCCATTTGGATTGCCGATTATGTACTGTATGAATATGGTACGGGTGCGGTAATGGGTGTACCTGCCCATGACACCAGGGATTTTAAATTTGCTCAGGAACAGAATTTACCAATTAAGGTGGTGATTATCCCTGAAGGTGGGGATGCATCGGCAGAATTAACTGCTGCTTATACCGAACCAGGATTTATGGCAAATTCGGGGCAGTTTGATGGTATGGCTTCTGGTGATGGGAAACAGGCAATTATCGAATTTGCCGAGAAACAAGGTTTTGGGAAAGCCCGGGTACAGTACCGTTTGCGGGATTGGTTGATTTCCAGGCAAAGATATTGGGGGGCACCTATTCCCATAATTCACTGTCCTGATTGTGGTGCAGTTCCCGTCCCTGATGCTGATTTACCCGTACAATTGCCGGAAGATGTGGAATTTTCTGGACGTGGGGCTTCACCTCTGGCACAGTTAGAAAGCTGGATTAATGTACCTTGTCCTACTTGTGGTACTCCAGCCAAGCGGGAAACAGATACCATGGATACCTTTATTGATTCTTCCTGGTATTTCTTGCGCTATGTCGATGCAAAAAATGACCAACAAGTATTTGATTCTGGCAAGGTAAACGATTGGTTAGCAGTGGATCAATATGTGGGGGGAATTGAACACGCAATTTTACACTTGTTGTATTCCCGGTTCTTTACTAAGGTATTGCGAGACAGGGGTTTATTGAACTTTGACGAACCCTTCCAACGGTTGTTAACCCAAGGGATGGTGCAGGGTTTAACTTACAAAAATACCAAAACTGGAAAGTATATTCCCTCGGCAGAAGTTGATGCCAATAATCCTGTAGATCCAAAAACTGGGGAACCTTTGCAAGTTTTCTACGAAAAGATGTCCAAGTCTAAATATAATGGCATCGATCCAGAGGAAGTTTTGGCGAAGTATGGTGCTGATACGGCACGGATGTTTATTCTTTTTAAAGCACCACCAGAAAAAGACTTGGAATGGGAAGATGCTGATGTGGAAGGGCAATTCCGCTTTTTAAACCGAGTTTGGAGATTAGTTACCGATTTTGTCAATAGTCATCCGTCATTTAACCAAGGACAAATGACAAATGACAGAGGACAAATGACAAAAATTGAAAAAGATTTACGTAGGGCAATTCACACTGGGATCAAAGAAGTCAGCGAAGATTTAGAAGGTGACTATCAATTTAACACCGCTATTTCTGAGTTGATGAAGTTAAGTAACGCTATCACTGATGCTGACTGTAAAGATTCACCAGTGTATGCAGAAGGTATTCGCACTTTGGTGTTGTTGCTGGCACCCTTTGCACCCCATATCGCTGATGATTTGTGGCATTTGTTGGGTAACACCAATTCCGTTCACAGCGAAACTTGGGCTAAATATGAACCAGAAGCATTAGTTGCGGATGAAATCACTTTGGTAATTCAGGTTATGGGTAAAACTCGTGGTAATATTCAAGTCCCGGCAAATTCCGATAAAGCCGCTTTAGAAAAGTATGCCCGTGAATCCGAAGTTGCCCAACGTTATATTGAAGGTAAGGAAATTAAAAAGGTGATTGTAGTTCCAGGCAAGCTGGTTAATTTTGTCCTTGGTTGACACTCTCCGGGCTAAAGCCATGCCCACAATCTCTCGGTGTATAAAACAACCTTGCTGACGTTCCCTACTTACCAAAGTCCTGTCCCAAAGGATGATTTATTTTTTGGTGTTCCCTACAAAGAATTCTTACTCCCTTTTCGCCAGAAGATTACCTGCGAGGTAGGTTGGGTTGTAACTTGCTTCCACGGAGTGGTACGGAGTGTAGACGACGGTCGGGAGGCTTCTCGCAGAGTAACCCAACGATATGCTGGGTTTCACTTTTTGCCCCTTGTGATGGAATTACCGTTGAAAAAACATTACCCAAGCTTGGACAATGACCTGACGCTAACGGCTACGTAAGGATTCCCAGCTTTGTCTTTCACCTACTACCTGTAGTGCTGTTAAGCTTGCTATCCAGGGTGTTACCACGCTTGTGACAACCTGGATAGCTTGACCACAGGAGCGCAGAAGACCGCTGGTACTAATATTCGCTCATCCCATGAGACCAGTGGTGTTTCCTGTCTAACAGGTAAGCCTTGCTGGAAGAGACTCAGAACCTTTATCAATATTGTACAACTTTGTCAAAACTTTTGGCTAGCTAGTGCCAACCCCTATCTTCTGAGTCATGAGATTTACTGTCAACTGTCTTGTGTAAATGACTAATGGTAAATCACCAGTCACTTGCGATCATTGATTCATAACGAACATGGAAAAGCGCTTGAGAGTTTTGCTCACTCAAGCGCCTGCTTGTTAAAGATTATACCATTTCACTTGCTTGATGCAACATTTGAAATCCGCAACAACCTTGATATTCAAGGTACTACGAAAACTATTTGTGGCAAACAGATGGTGAAGTGGTATCACTCCTTGCACTATTAAAAGAATATAGCTTGCAACAGTGCTAAGGAAATCTGGTGAGTGACAGTTTATAAACTGACACTAGTATAACCGAGTAGAAGGGAGTCATCAGTTTATCCCTATTTAGGTAAATTTTTCCCTTGACTACCAACTCCAGATGGTATAAAACATGCTGGTAGCTATAACAGTTTATGACTAAAATTGATTACCAGTACGTTGTGGCGGAAATAAAGCAACCATTTATAAAAGGTCAAAGCTGGAGGGCACAGTAATTTTGACTTTCACCTTCCCCACAGGGGTTCGGTGTAGGTGTAGGGTGCGTTATGACTTTAGTCTAACGCACCATCCTATAAAGGCTAGGTTAGTGACATACTCCCACACTGTAATCTTTGATTCAGTGTGGGCTTCTCGGCGACTCCTGGTATCCCTATCTCCTTCGGAGACGCTACGCGAACGGACATTAACCGTTCGCGTTCGCGTAGCGTGCGCTTTGCGCTCAGCGTCTTTGAAGGAGAAACTTTATTAACGATACGGGATGCC
>JASJCY010000197.1 GCA_030065825.1 Nostocaceae cyanobacterium
GCCGCCCGCCGAGGGGATAAAGGCAGTTTGATTTTTGTTTTGACACGTTCACCTTGGATTTACAGCAATGGCTAACCAGCTAGGTTTACGTCTTCCCCGAACTCTGCCGAGTACATACTTTATACCCAAAGGGTGGCCTGTTAGTCAGTCGGGTGGGTCAACGACCATGAATATCTTCCCATATATTCGTTATGAGTTCAAGTCTCTGCCCTTGCTCTCATCCCCCGGTTCCGAAGACTTCACCGGGGGACTTCCCGCAAGGAGTGTTAAACTGATTCCTGTAATCCGTGTAATCCGTGCAATCTTTGAAATCCGTGATCATGATTCGCCAAATATCGCTGCTGCTGTTAAAATCCTTCTTATTTTAAGGTAAAGATTCATACCCTGCTTCTACTATGAGAGACACTATCCTGGACGTTCGCAATCTGCAAGTTGAATTTTCTGGTGATGGCACTACTGTCAAAGCCGTCAATGGTATTTCCTTTCAGTTGCACCGAGGGGAAACTCTGGGGATAGTAGGGGAGTCGGGGAGTGGAAAATCAGTCACATCTTTAGCAGTCATGGGATTGGTGCAGACTCCCGGTAAGATTAGCGGTGGTGAAATCTTGTTCTGTCCCCAAGCAAATGGTACACCCATTGATTTACTCAAATTACCCCCCAAGGAAATGCAATTATACCGGGGTGGGGACATTGCAATGATTTTTCAAGAACCGATGAGTTCCCTCAATCCGGTTTATACCATCGGTTTTCAACTAACAGAAGCAATATTACGCCATCAAAATATTTCCGCTGGAGAAGCAAAACAGAAAGCGATCGCGGGCTTACAGGAGGTAAAATTACTCCCCAGTGATGAGCAAATTCAGCAGCAATATATAGACACTGGTGTTCCTGCTACAGATGAGACTCAACTGGCAAAGCTGGTAAACCAACATAAACAAGCTATCCTAGAACGCTACCCCCATCAACTTTCTGGGGGACAATTGCAACGGGTAATGATTGCCATGGCAATTTCGTGCAACCCATTACTATTAATTGCTGACGAACCCACCACAGCTTTAGACGTAACGGTACAGGCAACAATTATTGAATTGTTGCGGGAATTACAGACTAGCCGCAACATGGCAATCATTTTTATTACTCATGACTTGGGATTAATTGCCGAAATTGCTGACCAAGTAGCGGTGATGTACAAAGGTAAAATTGTTGAATATGGGGAATCCGGACAAATTTTTACTAATCCCCAGCATCCATATAGTAAAGGCTTGGTGGCTTGTCGTCCTACCCTAGAAAGTCATCCCCAAAAATTGCTCACCGTTTCTGACTATATGCAGCTAGAGGAAAGCCCAACAGGAGAAGTGGTAATTCAGGAAAAACAGCCCCAAGAACCTCTCGAAGTTACCAGCGAAGAAATTTTTCAAAGATTAGCAATCCTAGAACAACAAGCATCCTTATTGGAAGTCCGCAATTTGAAAGTTGGTTTCCCTGTCAAAGGCATGTTTGGCGGCACAAAACGCTATCACATGGCAGTTAACGGCGTTTCCTTCGACGTTAAACAAGGGGAAACCCTAGGCTTGGTGGGGGAATCTGGTTGTGGTAAAACTACCCTCGGTAGAACCTTGCTGCGGTTAATTGAACCCATGGGGGGTGAGATAATTTTTCAAGGGCAAGATATTACTCCTTTGAGTGGGGAACCCTTGCAAAAACTGCGGCGACAAATGCAAATTGTCTTCCAAAACCCCTTTAGTGCCCTCGACCCCCGGATGAAGGTGGGAGACGCCATCATGGAACCCCTAGTAATTCACTCCATTGGCAAGACAAAAAAAGAACAGCGAGAACGGGCAGCATACTTATTAGAAAGGGTAGGATTAAGTGCAGATGCTATCGACCGCTATCCCCACCAGTTTTCTGGAGGTCAACGCCAGCGTATTTGTATTGCCCGTTCTTTGGCTTTGAACCCCAAGTTTATTATCTGTGATGAATCGGTTTCGGCGTTAGATGTATCGGTACAGGCACAGGTATTAAATTTACTCAAAGAATTGCAAGACGAGTTTGGACTGACTTATATTTTTATCTCCCACGATTTAAGTGTGGTTAAATTTATGAGCGATCGCATTTTGGTAATGAATCGCGGTGAAATTGTCGAACAAGGTTCAGCAACAAATATTTACCGTGAACCGAAGGAAGAATATACCCAGAAATTAATCGCTTCCATTCCCACGGGTAGTCCAGAAAGAATGAAAAGGCGAGTCGGATGATGAGTCATCAGTTTGTAGGGGCGCAAAGCTTGCGCCCAAAACAATTAAAAATTGAGGCGTTGCTGAATCAAAGTATGAATACTGTGATTAGAGTTCTTGGTTCGCCACCATTATCCCCTGCCCCCGTGACCCCCAACATTGGGGGTATTCTTGGGGGACTCATATCTTTCTCCCCCAGAATTGGGGGTTGGGGGGCAAAATCATACTTGTAATCAGCAACGCCAAAATTGAAAATTAAAAATTAAAAATTGGTAACTGTGCCCCTCCTAACTTTGCGCCTCCCCTACCTATAGTTAGAAATCCGATCCCTGAGATTTCTAGCTTGTTGAATAATCCCTTGCCAATTTCCAGTTTCAACCAAAACTTTTGGGAATAATTGACTACTCAAACCAACAGCGATCGCCCCTGCTTGTAAGAATTCCTCGGCATTATCTAAAGTAACTCCCCCGGTGGGAATCAAGGGTATTTTTCCTAATGGTCCCTGTAAACTTTTGATATAGTTGCTTCCCCCCAGCGCTTGCACGGGAAACACCTTCACGCAGCTAGCCCCCAATGTCCAAGCAGTAACGATTTCTGTAGGAGTTAACGCCCCCGGTATAATTGGCACATTCCTTGTGACTGCTGCTTTAATCATGGCAGGATCGACATGGGGTGTAAATAAATATTGTGCCCCCGCTGCAATCGCATCTTCTATGTCAGTGATATTTAATAATGTGCCAGTACCAATGAAACAGTGGGGTAATTCGGAACGCAACTGAGTGATTAATTCCCCTGAAGCAGCACTATTCCAGGTAATTTCAATTAACTGTATCCCCACCGACGCCACAGCCAACGCCATTTGCTGTCCCAGTTTCATCTCTGGGGCGCGAATTACTGCGATCACTCGATGTTGTTTTAATAGCGTCAGCCATTCGTTTTTTGTGATCATTGCTAATGTTTGTGATACCAATTGGAAAAAAGAATGCGACACCTGATTAGGTAGGGGCAAAGTTACCCTAACCTACGGTTGGATAGAGTTTCTAGCAACGGGCAAACTTTTTAAAATAAGCCTATATAAATAAATTTGTCAATTTAAATTAACAAAAACTTATGAAAGATTAAAAATAATTGCAGAAGCTTGATTTAATTGCTACTGTGTGTATGTGCAAAATAATGGTGAACGCTTCCATCTAGTGGTTTGTCCCATTAATTCTGAGGGGTTTCCATCACACCCACCTGGGACTATAAGTCCCAGTCTAATATTCAAAGTCATATAAATATGACTATAAAACTAGCCATCAAAACTAATGGGACAGAACACTAGTACTCCACCAAGTAAACTATGCAGCGTTAATAAGGAAAGAACAAAGTTTTTTCTCCCCCCCTCTTCCCCCTCTCTGCCTTTACCCTGCAAAGTTGGTGTGGTGGACTACTAGGAGATGTAAAACCTATAGGCTATATCGATTTTGCAAATTCTATCGAGTAACTATTTTGGGCTTAAAACAAACGAAGGAGAGGGATTTATTTCTGCCTTTAGTAGCATTGATGAGATGAAAAACAGCATTTAAAGTCAGAAATAGGGCATATTTTCAGTTTTAGTTCCCTGAACTAATTCTGGGCAATTCCCCAACTTATACAAGACAGTAGGGTAGGCAATGACCACCCACTCCGGTAATATAAGTTAACAGTAGTCAATTGAAAAATAAACATGAAGTGTCAAACTCTTAGCCCCTGTGTTTGTTGAAAGCCCACCATGGGCAGCGTACCACCCCCTATGTATGTATGAATGGAATAAATACTATTCCCTATTCCCTATTCCCTATTCCCAGTTTCCTATTCCCAGTTTCCTATGTTTCTTCAGAGCGATCCCAAATTCTTGAAATATTTAATTTTGGTTTAATAGTCCTTGCTTATTTGCGATCCCCAGTTAGATAGAATATCTTGGCATAACCTAAAAAATCAACATCACGTTGATCGGCGACAAAAAAGATGACTCAACTGCACAATGGTTTTACTTTATTTCTTAGTCTGCTAGTGGAGGCAATGCCTTTTTTGCTGCTGGGAGTTTCATTTTCCAGCGTGCTACTATTTTTTGTTGATGAGGGCAAACTGGTAGCAATTATGCCCAGAAATCCCCTGTTGGGAGCGTTGGTAGGTAGCATGATTGGCTTCTTGTTTCCTGTGTGTGAGTGTGGAAATGTACCAGTAGCACGGCGGTTTTTGATGCAGGGATTACCCACTCCAGTAGCAATCGGCTTTTTGTTAGCAGCACCCACAATTAATCCCATTGTAATTTGGGCTACTTGGACGGCATTCAGAGATCAGCCAGAAATAGTAGTATTGAGAGTGATTTTATCTTTAACAATTGCGACAATTATCGGTTTCGTCTTCAGCTTTCAAAAGGACTTAACGCCAATAGTACAACCAGCCCTTGCCCGTTATCTGAAATTTAATCCCCCTGCTAAAGTTGAAACTAAACGAAGTCGCAGAAGTTCTCTAGTAGCACAGGAAGCAGGTATACCAAATTTATTGCAATCAGGAAACTATTGGCTAGGGCAAGGTAGTTCACCTACACCCATAGATAATAGTTTGATGTCAAATGGGATGACAAGTTCAGGGATGACAAGTTCAATTTCTAGTAAACCCTTACCAGATAAACTGCGATTAGTTCTAGAAAATACTATTCAGGAATTGCGGGAATTGGGAGCGGTATTAGTATTAGGAAGTGCCATAGCCGCTGCAATTCAAGTTTTAGCACCCCGGGAATTAATTCTCAGCCTTGGTGCAGGACCGATAACTTCCATTATTGCCATGCTAATATTAGCGGCAGTAGTATCAATTTGTTCCACAGTAGATTCCTTCTTTGCCCTTTCTTTTGCTTCTACTTTTACCAGTGGTTCTTTGTTGGCATTTTTGGTATTTGGTCCGATGATTGACCTTAAAGGCATTGGTTTAATGCTATCTGTTTTCAAACCCAGGACTGTATTTTACTTCTTTGTTTTAGCAGGACAATTGACGTTTTTGTTTACCCTTTTCATTAATCTACACGTCATTTAAAATTAGTCATTCTTGTTGATTCTTTGTTCTTTTATAATGACTAATAGCCAATGAAACCTATTCCCAAATTAAAATCTAAAATTAAGCACTTATTACTCCCGTGGCTGGATGTAATCGCAATTACAGCTTGGGGAGTTTTGATGTTGAAATATTGGGCGACTGGCAAGTTAAATTTGTTGATTCACCCCAATTATTTTGGGCTGGTTGTTGTTGCTGGAATTGCCTTGATATTTATTGGACTTGCCAAAGCAAAGCAACAATGGCGACAACGACGACGTCGGGTGCAAGTGGAACAAAATCCTCAACATGTAAATTTATTTCCCCCTGGTTGGGGTAGTGCTTTACTGTTAACAGCCGCAATTTTGGGTTTTATGATTACACCCCAAGTTTTCGCCAGTCAAAAGGCAATTCAAAGGGGTGTGAGTGACTTGCTGGGTACAACCCGCATCCAACCCCAAGCATTCCGCGCTTCTGTACGTCCAGAAGAGAGAACCCTTATAGATTGGGTACGCACCCTAAACGTTTACCCAGAACCTGATTCCTATGCTGGACAAAAAGCCAAGGTACAGGGATTTGTCATTTATCCAGAGGATCTGAGTAATGAATATTTATTTTTGGCGCGATTTGTGCTTACTTGTTGTGCTGCAGATGCCTATCCCATTGGTTTACCAGTTAAATTAACAGAATCCCGTCAGCAATATCCACCGGATACTTGGTTGGAAATTGAAGGAGAAATGACAACAAAAGAATTATCCGGTAAACGACAGCTTACCATTGTTGCTCAATCTGTGAAAAAAATTCCCCAACCCAAAAATCCTTATAGTTATTAATAATATTAAGGGTAAATGGTAAATGGTTAATCAATTAAAAATGACCAATGACAAATGACCAAGAAAAATGAACAATTAAAAATAAAAAATGACCAATGAACAATGAACAATGACAAATGACAAATGACTACTCGAAAGGCATTTTTTCAACCTCTGGATAGAGTGGCGATCATAGTGATTGTCATCTTAAGTTTGCTAACTGTAATCTTGATTTCCCAAGGAAATGCTGTTAAAGCCAGTGTGCGTAACTTCTCTTGGGAAGATAAACAAATCAACGCTAATGAAATTGCCTTTAGCCTCACCTTTAGCCGTCCCATGGACACCGAAACTGTAGAGGAAAACTTGAAAATTGAACCACCCCTAGCAGGTAAATTCAGTTGGGCTGGAAGACGTATGGTTTATACTTTATTAACTCCAGCACCCTACGGTACAAAATACACTGTAGAATTAGAGGGAGCAAAGGAACAATTTGCTGCCAAAACAGGGCAAAATAGATCGAACGAACCTTTTAGCAGTACCTTTCGCACTCGCGATCGCGTTATTCTCTACATCGGGGTAGAACAAGGAGAACAAGGAAGGTTAATTCTCTATAATTTAACCCAACAGGACAAAAAGAAACTGACTCCTGGGGATATAATCGTCACAGATTTTAAACCCTATCCAAATGGGGAGAAGATTTTATTTTCAGCCCGTCCATCAGGTAGTGACGATTTACTTGCTGGGAAACTTTACAGTACTACCACAGGTATTAACGCCAAATTTGCCAAAGAAGCTGAACCACCAGGTAAAGTGGATTTGATTTTAGATAATAAAGACTATCAAATCCTCAAATTTGACTTATCAGCAAATGGCGAAACTATTGTTGTTCAGCGTGGAAATAAAGCTAACCCCGGTGACTTTGGGTTATGGTTTATGCCAGCCAATGGTGACAAGAAATCTAAGCCCCAACGTCTGCAAAGCGAACCCGGAGGAGACTTTATTATTACTCCAGATAGCCAAGCCGTTGCGGTTGCTCAAGGACAAGGTGCAGCTATTTTACCCCTACAAACAGATGCTAGTAAACCCCTAGATTTTCTGCCTCAATTTGGCTTGGTGCAAGCTTTTTCTAAAGATGGCACCAAAGCAGCGATGGTAAAGTTCAACACAGATTATACCAGAGATTTGTTTTTGGTAACTAATCAAGGCAGCCAAAAGCAGCTGTTAAAAACCACAGGTTCAATTATTAATTGCCAGTTCGATCCCGCTTCTCCTACCCTTTATTGCTTGTTAACACAACTAATACCCGGAGGAGTGTATCAGGAACAAGCGTATTTAGTGGCTATTGACTTAAAAACCACACAGCAGAAACCCCTGCTAGTATTACCCCCAGAACAGCGGAATGTAAAAATGAGTTTATCCCCTGATGGTTTGGGATTGTTATTTGACCAAATAATACCACAAAATCCTAATAGCAAGCCATCCTCTGCAAAGCAACTGACAAGCGATGATGGACAGCCCATAGCCACAAGTAAGTTATGGTTAATGCCTTTGATGCCCATTTCTGATGCTGCTGGTTCTAAAGAAATTAAACCAGAACAACTTCCTTTAGCGGGTTTTAATCCTAGTTGGTTACCTTAACTGACATCTTGCACCTAGTAGTCCACCACATTAGTTACGAGGGGTCACAGATCCCCGACTTCTTTAAGAAGTCGGGGATCGCTCACACCCGCGACTTGTCAAAATTAATGTGGTTGAGTACTAGGTCAGAAACCGGGTAATTTCGGAATATTGACCGAAGGTCTTCGACCTTCAAGGAAGAAGGAAGAGGGTTTGAGCGGAAGAAGGAAGAAGTGCTAAAATATAGCTAGGCGTAGGTTAGGGAAGCAAGCTACGTTCCACCCAACCTACTATTTTTCTTAACTGAATCGTATTGTATTATAGGGCAGGCAGGGATGCCTACCCCACAAAAGTTATAGCAAAATTTAATATGTAATTTAAATGGGAAATGCGCTTCAGCTTATATGCTGCTTCAACCCAATCCTAAAATTCTACTTTTTTGGGTAATTGACGGTCATTTGTATCTGCAACTCCTTCGACCATCTCTTTCCAATCAAGTTCCAATACCTGACAGTATGCCTTAAAAGCATCTGCATTAATCGGTTGTTTTCCTGCTAAAAAACGCTTCCAGGTTCCCTCGGAAATCCCCTTAGCTAAATCTCCTGTTACTTCCCAATGTATCCCCAATAATTTGCTTGCTTCCTCAAGCCATCTGAAATCATAGATAGCCCACCCCTTTTCTTTTCTAGCTTGCTTAATTATTGCTAGTCCCTGTGTAGATGCTTTCAGCGCTGTCATAGCTGTCCTCCAATTCGAGGTTAGGGGAAAAAATGACCCTTGAAAGGTACTTTTTTAATTCTTTAAATCAGCCACTTTCAGTCAATTACGTTACATCATTCCATAAAAGTGCAAAACTTTCAAAGTGGAAAATTAATTGTAAATCTACTTATAGAGATGATTTAATCAGCATTCCAGAGATTTTCGATTTATTTTGTATTAGTCAAAAAGTTGCCCAGTTCAATGCTAATAGCGATCGCTATAGCGGTTTTGGCTTCCGTACAATCAAAAGGGAATCGGTGAAATTAGGACGGGTAAGGATGCCCATCCCACTCTTTTGGAGTGAGTGAGTACTGAATAGTGAGTAGATAAAGGTAAATATTCATTCCTAGCGAGGGGGAAGCTAAAGCAACGCAGAAGTAAGCTACAGTTAAGGAAAATACTAGGTTAGGTACACAGACAGCGTAGACGACCAAAGGGAGGCTTCTCGTAGACTAACCCAACAAAGTCGGTTCTTTTGTAGATATGGTGCTAAATGTTTAATTACAGTCGATAAATTTGCTTTAAAATCAAAGTCCTATAGACGCTTATAGTCTAAATTTGGTCAATATTGCCTAAAAGAAAAGAAATAATGGCTGTAAATAAAGCCCAGCAAAGCTTTTAAACTTATTTGTTGAGAGGTTGTTTGTCAAGTCTAAAGCTTTACGAAAAAACCTCACTTCTTAATCTCTCTCCTAGGAGGAAACAAACTTTGAAACTCCTATTTTTCTGTTCCCCTTCTAGTAGGGAAGGGGTTAGGGGTTAGGTTTTTAGGGTTGTGATGTTAAACATAATACTTTTCAAACATCCTCTGAGGAGTTTAGCACACTAAGTACGCAAGAACCGTTTTTTGGCGTTGCTGAATTGAAGGGCAGAATTTACAGAATATACCTCACCCCCTTCCCCTCTCCTTGGTAAGGAGAGGGGTGTCCGCAGGACGGGGTGAGGTTTTTATTGAAGATTCATACATTGATTCAGCAATGCCCGTTTTTTATATATTAGCGAGTTACCCGCCAAATATTAATAGTTTTATCGGAACTACCACTCACAACACAGTTACCATCTGGACTAATAGCCACAGAATTAACTGTCCCTGAATGTCCGGTAAGAGTGTGCAGCAACTCTCCAGTTTGACAACACCAAATCTTGATAGTTTTATCTGCACTACCACTTACTAAAATTTCTCCATTTGCACTTATAGCAACTGATTTAACTTCATCAGTATGTTCACTCAGCCTATGTAAAACCTTACCAGTTTCTAGACGCCAAATTTTGATAGTTTTATCTGCACTACCACTTACCAAAATTTCTCCATTTGCACTTATAGCAACAGAATTAACTTCACCAGAATGTCCGTTGAGAGTACGTAATGGTTCTCCTGCACGGGGATTCCAAATTTTAATTTTTTTGTCGCTAGTTCCGCTCACCAAAATTGTACCATCAGGACTTATAGCAGTAGAATTGACAGCAGATGAATGCCACAGGGTCGCAATGCGATCACCTTTGTCCAAGTTCCAAATTTTAATCTTATTACTACCACTAGCAAGAATTTGTCCATCGGGACTAATGGTAACTACATTCACTGGTTTGTGATGTCCCAACAGTGTACGAATTAATTTACCAGTCCTCAAGTGCCAAACTTTAACATTACTTCTGGGAGTTTCGCAACTACCAACCGCAAGCAAATTACCATCGGGACTAATAGCAACCGAGGAAATTTCTGCAGTATTTTCTGTGAGAGTACGGATAAGTTTACCCGTCTTCAAATTCCAAACTTTAATAGTTTTATCTGCACAACCACTGACCATAATTTCACTATCGGGACTAATGGCTACAGAGGTAACTTTGCCAGAATGTCCAGTCAGTGTATGACGTAAATAAGCATATTCCTGCTGGCGTTTATATTCCTGTTTTGTGATCGCACTTAAAATTACTTCTACATCCGCAATACCCTGATTATCGCCAACACAGAGGAAATATTGCCTTAATTGTTGGACATATTTCTCATCCTCTAGCTTTACCACTGTTTTCATTGCCTCTAGGGAGTTATGCCATTGTTGTGGGGATACTCGACGCAATTTTAACCAGGTATCAATGGAATAATTGACCTGTTCCTGTGCCAAAGTGCGATCGCTTAAGTGAGATAAACTCTGACCCAATTGTAAGGCTAATTCGGGTATCCACTGCCGTTTATCCCCCTCTAGCGCTTGGTAGAGTTGTTTGTATCCTCTGGTAATTGCTTGTAGTGATTGCAAATCTAATTCATCGTGGAGTAAATTTGGCAGCAATTCTGGAAGTAATGGGGGTACATCATGATAAACCAAGTGGTAAGCATCTGCAATCCAACCAGCAACCAAACAATGACAGGTAATTAATACCTGACATAGTTGTTCAAAGTCCTGATGATTGACTTGATATTCTAAAGATAACTTGCTAATATCAATTCCCTTGGCTTGCCATTTTAGCTCTTTTTCCAAAGTTGCCAAATTCGTAATATTGTCTCCACCAATTTCGTCAATTTCTGCTAATTCTTCTCCTAAATTTATCAGTTCATTCCGAATACTTCTCCACTCTAATGCTCGTTTTTTGGCTGACTGATAAAGAATCTCTTTGTAATTTAAACGCGAAATTGTTTTATAGTAGTAATTATGCTGACCTAACCCCCAATAAGCAATCCGAAAATTCAAATAATCCCCATCAGCTTCCGACTCCAAAATCAACATTGGCTCGGTTTTCAACATCCCAAATAGAGCCTTAATACTAGATTCGCTATGAAATTTTTTACTATCCCAAGCACCCGCTAAAAATTCCGTTGGTCTAGTTAAATCTTGTAGAGAGTAATGATGGCTGAGAAAATCCCGCAAACCTTCAGCTAACATCAGTTCAACGTCTGAAATGACTTCTTCTCCATGAGCAAATTTATCAAATTCCACTTTCGGAGGAGCCAGGAAAATTTTTAAAGGTTTGCGTTCATAACTATTTGTTTTTTGTTCGATAATTTGTGAAGGATATAATCTCAGAGGCCAACTTTCAAAAAGTTTATTTACTTCTGGTAATTTGAGATTTGTTTCTTGCTCTTGGGTCGCTATTTGTAATTGCGTTTCATTATAATATAACTCTACTTTTTGTTCCTCTACTTTTTCCGATTCACCCCCTCCAAGATAACCAATTACTTGACTAGAATTATTAACAGCCTGAATAAATTCTGTAATCTGGGGTAAATATTGGTGCTTGTTGTTTTCTGTCGATGGTTCGTTACTTTTTTGGACTAGATTGGCAATTGCAGGTGCAAACTCTAATACTAGTTGAATTAGTAACCTTAAACTTGGCTCCATAAGGAGATTCCTGTACAATAACTAACATTCGAGACTATTTGCTGATGAGCTAGATGCAATCTGTATTATTGGCTGATTCCTGACAGCTTTACAGGAAATTTGCCAACACTGCCGATTCTACTACCGAGCGGTATTCTCTAACCAGAGAAAATATAAAAAAGATGTAATATAGTCAGATAACTAGATTTTCACTCATTAGTATTACTACAACAGAGTAAAAATACTTACTAACAAAAATCATAGTTATATTCCCATATATAAAAATTATAGATTGAGGAGAGTCATCTCTGCCCAATCTATTAGTTCAAGGAGTGAATTTTTTCCAGTCTTCAGGTTAAGAAAAGGTTATCAAATCACAACTAGAAAAATTAGAATCGAATTCCCAATTGTCCATTGACACCGCGAATAGAATTGTAACCTGCTCCGATAAAAACATTTTTGCTAGCGTCTACCTGAACACCACCAGAAAAAGCAACACCTTTATCTTCAGAATAGTATCCCAATCCTACATACGGTGAAACTATGGGTAAGCTAATAAACTTTAATACATCGACTCCCACAGAACCATCTGGTCCAGCACCTAACTCAGCACCCACACCCAAAACCCTAGCACCCACAGCATAGGTGACATCCCCTTCATTAGCACCGACGGAAACCCAAGGACGGGGAATAATTTGCCCATGGGCACTTTGGGGAGTAAATAAAGCCAACAATCCCAGTGAAGCAATGAGTGTTTTGGCTATAATGGCTATTTTCACGTTCTACTCCTACACTACCTAAAATTTTTTTTACTTTGATCAAATACGAGTTTTTCCTTTATAGCTGATTGTGACGGATTTCACTTCACTAAAGTGCCTGCTAAAGTGCATCTAACTTAAAAATAGAACCGCAGGGTATTAGTCTCCTAAACTAGCCACGACTTCTCTAATCGCTGAAGCTACTCCCTTGGGTGATGTCAGATTATCTATCTCCTCCGTTTTTCTATCCTCTCGGTTCTCTGCGCTACTTTAGGAGAGGTTCCGCTGTGCGTCTGTTTGCGGTTTTTTTTAATTAGTAATCCTTTGGACGGGAAGCAAGTAATTCATATTTTCTTTCGACGATCAGCGATGCCCAAATTTATTTATATAACTGTATGTCTAAGTCTTTAAGTGTTAGCTTTATCATAGATTATATAGATGTGTTGCAATAATTTTACACTTATAATGATTGATTATATAAGTTTAATATTATATCCACTTGCTAACTCTTTAGAACTTATTTGATCAGCAAGCTTAACAATAACTATATAGACATATAATAACTAATTCGTGAAAAAATAACATAGTTTTACCGTTAATTAATCTTTTGTTAACCAAGGTTAATTATCATCAAAAAAATTCTTTCAGCACAAATATTAAAAAAAATAACAATCTCAAAATGTAGTTTAAAAGACCTTAGAAATTGTTATTTATTTTCCTTTAAGCCTTATTATGCAAGGCTTACATTTGCTTTTTTAATATTATTTCAAAACAAATAATAATTTGATACTTGTTTTTGCTTGACTTATTTTTGAGCCTCTAGTAATTTGAGATTGTGCTTAGCAGATGTTCTAGAAAATATCCTGCTGCATATTTCTTGAATTACTCATTGAACAATTCTTGGAGATGAGAATTATGAAAGCTTTTCTGAAGACAGTTACTTGTTTTCTGTTCACACTTGTAATATTATTTGGTGCGTTTTCTAATGACGCTTTGGCATTAGGTGACTTCAGCCAAACTTGCTACAATTCCCAAGTTAATGGCTCTGTTTTAAGTGCTATTTGTCGCCGGATAAATGGTAGTTACAACGACACTTCTATTAACCTAAACCCAGGCATTGAAAATGTTGATGGTCAGCTTAAATGGCAGCCCAGCAATTTCATTGCGACATGCAGAAACACTGGACTGACTGGTCCAAGTGTAATGTCTGCTGAGTGCAAGACACGTGCTCAACGTTGGGTTTCAACCAGTATTAATCTAGATGATCACATTGCAAATATCGATGGCACTCTGATGTACGAGTAATCGATAAAAACTAAGTAATCATAGACTTCTGGCAAAAGTTGGTAATTGGAAATCGGGAAAAACGTTCCGACAACGATTCATTACTTCCTCTTACAAAAAGAATTTTTGCCAGAAGTTTAATCATGTCATATCTTGCACCATTCAAGGGCAAGCAGAAAGAAACCGGGTTTATCAACCAAAAATTCGGGCTTTCACAAAAGAAACCGGGTTTATCAACCAAAAATTCGGGCTTTCACAGATTAATATTCGCATCGGAACCCGGTTTCTGACCCAGGTGCAAGATTTGTGATCACCCAAGTTGCAGTTATAAGAATTTAAACCCCGTCCTTAAGGATGGGGTCTTTATTGAACTCTCCTGGCTTTGAAAAAACCAGGATTCCGAACTGTTGTTGTTCAGCAGTCTAAAGACGTGCTTCACAACTCTAGTTCTGCCCCAAAGGGGCTTTGACTGGTTCAAACAGTCCTACCCGCCTCGACCCATTT
>JASJCY010000020.1 GCA_030065825.1 Nostocaceae cyanobacterium
CTAAGCAACCTCGCTATGCTCAGTCGCTTTGAGGGAGGGGATTCCAACACCTTGCGATGCTGGTTTTCTGCTTCGTCCTGTGCCAACTAGAGTATCGCGTGTGATACTCCCCGTCGCTTCCAGTCCACAGACGTTATAAAGAGTGAAAACCGCTATAGAAAATTTAACTAATGTTTAATAATTATTATGTTTGTGATAACTTGCACGATTTTCAAGAAGAGCCAGATGTCCCTATATTCTGGTTACCAGCGTGACGCTGGTAACTAGGGGAGTTGAGGCTTTGCCTCATGGTTATCCTTTTTGGAAGTGCAAATTGTTAGATGTTTTATACTCTTTGTGGAAAAAACCGTAATTGTAACACCATCAGCAAAAAAGTTAATTATCTACGCAGTAGGTAAAAGAATTTGACTATATTCCCAAAGAATACTGAACTAATAACATTAATTTTTAGTAATAAATTTTTTGTGACCTAGTAAGAACACGGTAGTCAAATAAATTACCGTAATTACAGAATATAGAAATGCAACCAGTGTTTTTTATAAATAATCAATCAAGACGCCAAATCTAGCGTCTATAAGAACTTTATCCTGTCTTGTATTTTTCTATTCAAGTTAAATCAGGCAGGTTAAAAATGTTTAAAGAGTATATTACACAACAAATTCATTGATTACAGAAAAGGAATAGTAGTGTGCTGTATTTAGCAGAAGTACAAAAGCCTAGAATAGGTGGATTCATCAGTGGAGTTGGTAAAACGGAACTAAAATTGCTAGCTTCTCAGCAAAACGATCAAAGTTGGAGTCCGGCTGGAGATGAGGTGGTAACATCTGATGAAGCGGGTAAATTAAATGATGGTGCCCTGGTGCTGATTGAGTTGACTTCCAACCGTCAAGTGCAGCGACTTCAAGAAGCGGGACGTCCCTTGGTGAATATTTTGCAAAATTTATCTCGCCAAGTGGAAAAATTGAAGTTGAAAGAAGAAGAGATCGATCAATGGAAGCAATCACTCACCTTTCAGGCTCAGGAGTTTAATCAGCGGGAAATCGAAATCGATGCTCGCTTAGAAGAGTTACAAAATATCGAGGATGAGTTTCAACGTCTAGAAACACAAAAGCAGGAATTTGAAGCACAACGTCAGGAAATTGAAGAACTGCAAAAGGAACTTGAACGCAAAAATCAGGAGTTAGAAGGAGCCTGGGAGCATTTGCGGGGAGAGCAACGTCGCTTAGAGGAATCTCTTCAGGCTGGAAAAGTAGTGGATGAGGAGCAAAGTCGGCAATTAAATGAGTTGCTCGATCGCCTTTCTCATAGTGTTGCTCCCACAGATACAGTACGGGAACAGCTAAATCTGGCATTTGAAATGGTAGAGAACCAGCAAGCTATTCTCAACCCCCATTGGCAACAGTTGGAGGAGCAAAAACATTCAGTTGACGAACAGCAAGCACAAGTCTATCGTCTATCAACAGAATTCTCCCAGGGTCAACAGGAGTGGGAACAAGCTCAAAATGCTCTGGCACAGCAAACAGCAGAGTTGAAAGTGAATATAAACACTCTCCACAGTAAAAAAGAATATGCCCAGTTCCTTGAAGTACAACTGCAACGTCAACAAGAGTTATACGAGCAGATTCAATCTTTAGGTGTTACCCCTGATGATGTGGTTTTCAGCCAATCAGTTGATGTGGAAGCTTTAGAGAATATGCCTCTACAAGAACTGCAAAAAACTGTACAAGAGTTCCAGGAGAAGTTGGAAATAGATTCTAGTTTTGTCCACGATCAGGAACAAGAACTAATATACAAACAAAAAGACATAGATGAACTGCAAACAAAGATTTCCCAAGCATCTGATGGGGAACGTAGTGGACTAGAAACCGAACTAGCAGATGAAAAAGACCACTACCAGATGCTAAACAAAACCTTGGAAGGACAGCGTCGTCACCTACTGGAACAAAAGGAAATTTTCAAGCAACACCAAGCAGTGTTAATGCGGCGACAAGGTATTTCCTCTGAAGCTCAGCAAATAGACCTTAAACCAATTATTGCCCAAATTGAAACCTACAAACAACAACATTTAGAAGAATTGCAAAAGCTAGAAGAAGAAATAAAGCACATGGGTTCTAGCATTGAGCAAGGGCAGGAAATAATTAACAATCTTACCCAAGAACAGGAAAACAAGCGCCAAGAACTACAATCTCTAGAGGAAAACTTGCTCTCCCATCGCCGAACAACCACTGAAGCTTGGGGTAGGCTAAATCTTTATCAAGAAGCACTACAACCAATTCAAGATGCATTGGATGGTTTACGGCATAATTTGCAACAAATAGCTGAATCCTTAGAAAAAGTCCAGGAAACTGGCGATTTTCATCTCCAAACTCTCAATGAGATGCGCGAGAATCTGTTGACGCTCTTGTGATTTCTAATCCCTCGTTACTGGTTCCTAGTCGTACTCGTTCCTAGCCTCTGGCTGGGAACCGATTTAAGGAGGCTCTGTCTCCAAGCTAGATTCGACGAAGCAAAGCCTCCACAATCACATTCTCAGGCAGAGTTTTGTAACCACAGTAAGCTAGATTAAAGGCAAAGCCTCCACAATCACATTCTCAGGCAGAGTCTTGTAACCACACAATATATATATCAAAGGCAGAGCCTCCACAAGGACGTTCCCAGACTCTGGCTGGGAACGAGAGTAGGGTAAGGGGGTTCTGTAGTGCGGGGAATGGTAAATTTTTGTAAAAAATGCCAAAAAAGTGCCTGCTTTTAGAAAGTCCTCGAAATTATTGAGAATCTTGTCATCACGACAACGAGATTTTAAGCTTTGCAGCCTGTGTTTTTGTGTTAAAATGGAGTAGTCGTTGGTTCACCCTGCGATTTTTTATGTCATGATTTGTTGACACTTTAAATAAGGTAATTTCATGACATGTACCATAACTAGTAATTTTTGTGAATTGATAAGTCAGTGCTTGCGCGATCGCATTTCGGGAATCTGAGCCTGGGAATGTTAAATTTTGGTTAAAAATTCAAAAAAGTGCCTGCTTTTAGAAAGTCCTCAAAATTATTGAGAATCTTGTCATCACGACAACGAGATTTTAAGCTTTGCAGCCTGTGTTTTTGTGTTAAAATGGAGTAGTAGTTGCTTTACCCTGGAATTTTTTATGTCATGATTTGTTGACACTTTAAATAAGGTAATTTCATGACATGTACCGTAAGTATTAATCTTTGCGAAGTGATAAGTCAGGACTTGCGTGATCGCTCATTAATAACTACTCATACCAATTTACATTCAAAATCGTAATGCGCGAAATTCCCATTTCCAACTCCACCAATCCCGAATACCGATTTTGAGAGTTACGTTTTAGAACGCGGATTGGTATCACTACTGACTTAGTTTTGATAAAACGAATTTATTTTTTCATACCAAGTTCCGTGCAATTTACATAATTTTTCCGTATTCAAATCTATTCCAATATATGGTGAAAAATCATCTTCTTTTCGTCCCTCTTCAAAATCAGCAATATATTTGCTGATACTATGTTTTGGAGAACCTATAATTTGATGAATTTTTTCGGGGCTAATGCCTTGATAATGTAATGCCAATACCAGATATACTTTACCTTTGCTAATTAATTTTGGTTCCCGAAGATAGCGATAGGGACGTAAAATATACCAGGGCATTGTAGAGGATAATTTGGCTTTTTTGAGAGATAATCCAACCCTTGCAGAGCTAAAAATTTGATGATTCTGGTAATTTTTAAAGTTTTCTGTTTTTGTTTTTTGTAAATATATGATATTCTCTTCATCCCAAGCAATTCTACATGCTATTTTTTCATCGAGTTGAGAGACATTTTCAGATTCAGTTGCAGCGAGTAAATTATCAACACACAGGGAAGGACCACAAATCAAACTACCGTCAGCTTTTTCAATAGTGCGAATCAAAATTGAGCAGTACATAGTGGTATCTCCGAAGGTTAAGTCGAGTCCTTTAAAGCTTCCACCTTTGTATTTACCTCCGTGACGGTGAAAATACCAGCGTCCAAATTCTTGTTGCAATTTATCTTGGTGACTAAATACATCTGGATGTTCTTGTGCATAACAATAAAATTCGATTTCTACAAGTCGATATTTTTCATTTTTTGCTATTAAGTTGTAATTATTTAGTAATTCTTGGGCAATGAGACTAAACCAATTTTCTGTACTTCCTATTTTTGATAGATTATTTGGTTTTTGTAAAATTTCAAGCAAGTTCAACATTATTGTTGTTCTCCAACACAATTTATTTTCTGGCGTTGCTTAATCAAAATACAGCATTTTGCAAGTAAATGAGGTACAAAAATAATTTATAAAACTATTGTGGGATGGGCATCCTTGCCCGTCCAATTGTACCTCATCAAGATGAAATATGCTGTATGAATCGTAGAGACGTTGTATTGCAACGTCTGGAAGAGATTTTTCGCGTTTTATAATAATTACAGTTATAATTCATTGCAAAATTCAGCAACATTTAAGCTGTTTTGTTTTTAATTTGTATTATTGGGCAGTCAGGGATGTCTATCCCAGAATAAGACCTAAGCTGTTTTGTTTTTAATTTGTATTATTGGGCAGTCAGGGATGTCTATCCCAGAATAAGACCTAAGCTGTTTTGTTTTTAATTTGTATTATTGGGCAGTCAGGGATGTCTATCCCACAATAACATCTAATTTGTTTTGTTTTTAATTTGTATTATTGGGCAGGCAGGGATGTCTACCCCATTATAATATTCTTGATATTTTAAATTGGGAAAAATGACATTAAAGATTCAAAAATTAAAAAGAAAAAGGTTTGATAACATTGGTGCGTTAGGCTAAAGTCATAACGCACCCTACATTTTCAGAGTTCAGGTTTTGAAGTAAAGATAAAAATATTGCTCAAGGGCGAAAATCTTTGTCATATTCAAGTTGACCATAGTCGAGTTTGATGATTCGGTCTGCTAAATGAAAATAGCGGTCATCATGACTAATTACTAGTACAGTTTTGCCTGTATCCCGCAGATGTGGTAATAATTGACAGTAGAAGCTTTCCTTAAACATGGGGTCTTGGTCAGCTGCCCATTCATCAAATAGATAAATTGGTCGATCTTCTAAGTAAGCTGTGAGCAAAGCCAGTCGTTTACGCTGTCCTTGGGAAAGTGCGGTGGTAGAAAGTTTGCCATTTTTGACTTTAACTTTTCGTTCTAGTTGAAGTAGTTGTAGATATTTTTGAGCTTGGGTATCTAAATTGGTATTTTCTAATCCTAATAGGTCTTCAAATAAGTAGAAGTCTGAGAAAACTACCGAAAAATGTTGGCGATACCACTCTCGATTTTGTTCTGTAATTGGCTGTCCATCAAAAATAATTTCTCCAGCTTCGGGGATGTAAAGTCCAGTAATAAGTTTAGCAAGGGTAGATTTTCCACTACCATTTCCCCCAACAATAAAAATTAGTTCTTGAGGAGCAAATTGTAAACTTATCGGACCGAGGATAAAGTTGTTTGTTTGTTCTTCTGTGTGGTAAGTATGAGTTACACCGTTGAGTTGTAAGTCATGCCAAGAAGACTTATATTGGGGTGGAATTTTTACTACTTCAGCTCGACTAGCTAGGGATAAACCCAGGGATTCAATTTTTGCCAATGCAATGCTAGCTCGGCTAAACAGGGGAAGTTTGCTAATGATGTTGTCCATTGGTAACATCAAATAGGTGAAGGTTAAAATATAGCCCGAGAGAGTTTGGGGAGTAATTGGAAGTAGATTAGGCAGTAGGAAGATAACAAAACCAAGGGCAAAAAAGAATATCAATTGACCCCAACTAGAAGTTGTAGCAAAAAGAGTCAAGCCGTTAACGTTATGACGACGGAACATAGTAGCAGTTGATAGCAGTTTGTTTTCTAGGAAAACTTGACGTCGTCGGTAATGCAGCTTGAGTTCCTTGATGCCTGTGGTGATAGAGCCTAGATGTTTAAATAATATATCTTGATCTTCACGAGCTAGGGCAAGCATTTTTTTGCCTCTGTTCAACAGCCATTGACAACTGCCAATTGCTACCACCGCTAGCCCAATTACCATCAGTATTACCAACCAGGATAACCAGGTGATGTAAACCACACAGCCTAAGACAATCGCTAGATTGATAAACAGGAAAGGCATCTGATAAACCCCATTCGCAACCGCTTGCACGTCTTCTGTGAGGGTTGCCAAAAGTCGGGGATTTCCTAACTCTTCCAGATGGCTTAACTCAGAGGAGAGTATTTGCTGACTCAAGTCCATCCGTAATTGCAACACTGCATTCTGAGATAGACGAATCAGCATTACTTGGGAAATAATACTGGTAATTAAAGCAACTATAGCTAGTCCGATAAAACCCCAAATTGTGGTTGCTAAAGATGAACCGGGATTAGTAGATGCTGCACTGGCGATTAGGGCAATTAAACCAGCGCTACTACCACCACTCAGGAATCCGGTGAAAATGGCGATCGCCACCATTCCCCAAGCGGAACGTAAAAGAAAATAAATCAAATTCATGTTTCGCTGTCAGCCACTAGTACTCCACCAAGTAAACTATGCGGGGTTAATAATGAAAGAACAAAGTTTTTTCTCCCCCCTCTCCCCCCTCTTCCCCCTCTTCCCCCTCTTCCCCCTCTCTGCCTTTACCCCGCAAAGTTGGTGTGGTGGACTACTAGTGAGCGGTATTGCCAAATTACCCAGAGGGCAAAGGCTGGGGCACCAATGGTGGCTGCTGTTAAAAAGGGTACTAAAGAGTCCAGTATTACTACTATTGGAAATAAATAGAGTATGTCTTCAATTTCAAAGCCAGACAACTTTGGTAGGGGGATTGCTGCTTTACTCTGGCGTTGTTCCATATTGTTATGCAAGAGAAAGATACAGGTAAATATGCAGGCAACAGACAAACCGGAGATGATTCCCATCAACAATGCCCATAGACCAAGTTGGCTATTCCTCATGGCATAACCGATACCCACGAAAAATAAAGTATTGATAATGGCGTCGCTGATGAGGTCGTATAAATAACCAAATTTACTGGTTTTACCACTAACACGGGCAAGTTCACCATCTGTGTGATCCAGAAAGTTGGATAATACAAATAGTCCTGCCCCAATATTATTCCAGGTAGGATTACCAACTGCCAATGCTGCTGCTGCGGACAATCCAGTTACCAATCGTACCGTGGTAAGATGATTGGGAGTGACCCAACTGTCTTGCAGAGGAAGAATTAGTCGGTAGGCAAGTTGAGCATCCCAAGGTTTAGTGGTCATAGTCATTTCAATTATCAGTTATCAGTTGCCTGGTTTTCTCTCGTTACAAGGTTTTACCTTGTAATGCGTATAGGGAGGCTTTGCCTCCAGACTGAATGGGAGGCAGAACCTCTCTATATGCGTTTTTTCTCGTTCCCTTCCTCGTTACAAGGTTTTACCTTGTAATGTATTTTAGGGAGGCTACACCTCCAAAATTAATGGGAGGCAGAGCCTCTCTATATGCGTTTCCAGGCTGAGCTTGGAAACGAGTTATTTGACCCAGTTAGTTAGGGGCACGGCGTTGGTAAAATTATTCTATATATTGATAAATTGGGGGATGCCGTGTCTATAGTGGATCATTTATTTTTTTGGTGTTCCTTAAACTAGAATACCTGATGGACTTGTTAATGGAACATGAAAGATGTCTATGTTTTTTTAAAGTAAGATATAATACATAGACTTTAAAATTCATTTTGCAGAAACATGCCTTTAGAATTAGAAACTATCGGTGCTATAGTCAAGGCAGTAATTACCCTAGCAAAACCACTAATTGCTAAAATTAACAGTGTTTGCAATCTTGATGATTTTGAAAAAGCTTTAAAGGTTGGAATTATGGCTGCTAAGGAATGGGATGAAAAGCAGCCCTATGAACAACAATTGTTTTATTACTGTGATGATAAGCAACAAAAAGATGTTTTGACGAAGTTTTTTCAAAATACATCGGTACTGGAGGAATTACAAAAACCGCTACAAGATAAAACATGTCCTAGTTTAGATTTATTAATTGCAATTTTGCAAAAGATAAAAGCAGAAAATTCTCAATGGCGATTAAGCGAAAACAGTATTGATAATTGGCTAAAAAAATTTTTAGAAACTTATTTTATTAAGACTACTGCCTATTTAGAGATTAAAATTGCTCAAGCAGATTATCTCCAACAAATATCTTACTATTTTGATGATGTTAAATTTGCGGGCATAGCTGTAGAGGGACAGGAAACAGATAAGACGGGAATTCATCTACCACAAATATTTGTAATGCCTGATGTTATGGAGATTTCATCTGCAAAGTCTCTCCAGGATTTGGAATTTATAGAAGTAGGTTCAAACTCCGATATTAATCAACGTCAAGCAGAATTATTACAAGGACAAAGGCAATTAAGAAGACTGGGAAAAGGTATAGGGAGAAAGTTTTCTGCACAATATTTATTGACTGAAAGAAAGTCTGATAAATTCGTTTTGTTGGGGGCACCAGGTTCGGGTAAAACGACTTTGATGAGTTACTTTGCTGTCACGTTAGCTCAAAATCAAATCCAACGGAGGATAGATTTACAAACTGAAGAAAATTTGTTGCCAATTGTAATTAGAATTCGGGATTTAGTGAGACATGCAGATAGTCTGAGTATTTTAGAATTTATCCGTCAGTTTGCTATTAGTAATTTACAGGTGAAACAGCTACCACCAGATTTTTTTGAATATTGGTTGGAGGATGGTAAAGCATTAATTTTACTCGATGGTTTGGATGAGGTAGCAAAACCTGGAAGACGATATGAAATTGTTCAGCGAATTGAGAACTTTTTAAAGCAATTTCCATCAAATAGAACCATAATTACCTCTCGTCCAGCAGGGTATCGCCAGGACTTTTTTCGTAGAGATGAATTTCCCCATTATCAGTTACAGTTATTTGATGATGACAAAATCAAGGAATTCTCTGAAAAATGGTATAAAAGCCGCTTTCAAGACCCCACGGAAGCCACAAGAAGGCAAGAAAGTTTACAGAACGCTTTAGCAGAAGAAAAACGTATCCAAGAATTAGCCCGCAACCCGCTGCTGTTAACAATTATTGCCCTAATTCATCGTTATGAAGCACATCTTCCTAGACAAAGATACAAACTTTATGAACGAGCGATGAATACCCTATTAACTAATTGGGATGCAGGCAAAGAACTGAGTTATAAATTGCCTTTTGAATATCTGAATCGGGATGATATTCCTCGTTTAATGCAACAGCTTGCTTACTGGATTCATACCCAAGGAACTACGGGAGATAAAGAAGGGGGGACACTGATTGATAAAGATGAATTGATTAAGCAATTAAGTAAGTTTATTGCCGAACAAAAACGCCTACAGCGACATCAAGCTAAATCGGAAGCAAAAAGGTTTGTGGAACATATTCGGGAACGGACAGGTTTGTTAAATGAACAAGGGCAAGATTGTTATGCTTTTGTACATAAAACATTTCAGGAATATTTAGCAGCAGAAGATATCCGCTACCGTCAGGAAGATGAAGAATTTGAGGTGGTGTTAGAACATATTCAAAAGTATCTTTGTGATGCCCATTGGCGAGAGGTGTTGCTGTTGTTAATTGCCCAACAAAAGCCGAGAAAAGCTACTAAAGCTATTAAGCATATTCTGGAACAACCTACACCTTATGAACAATGGCTGCACCGGAATCTGTTTTTTGCAGCTAGCTGTTTGGCGGAAGATTTAGAAGTTGCTAATGATGTTTTAGTGACAGATATTTTGCAGCAATTAGTTAATTTGGAAATTAGTGATGATGAGTGGGTTGGTGGAAACATTCGCGCACAGGTTTTTAAGAGTCTTTGCAGTTTGAATCAAAGTAGGTTTGAAGCTGAAGCACTGCAAGTTTTGAAAGATTCAGGAGAACGAATTAAGAAAGTACGGTTGCAGGAATATCGTGCGGTTTTAGGGGAACAAGAGGAGGCAACAAAAGCACTATTAGCGTTACTTGCGGATGAGGATTCTGATGTGCGTGGAAGTGCTACTATTTTCTTGGGCTATTTTTGCGATAATGGGGAACCGCAGGTAGTAGAAGCGCTGTTAGCACGGTTAGGGGACGAAGATTCTGATGTGCGTTGGAGTGCTGCTTATAGCTTGGGCTATTTGGGTAATGAAAAACCAGAGGTGGTATCAGCACTGTTAGCATTGCTAGGGAATGAGGATGAGAATTGTGATGTGCGTGAGAGTGCTGCTATTGCCTTGGGCTATTTGGATAATGGGACACCGCAGGTAGTAGAAGCACTGTTAGCACGGCTAGAGGATGAGGATGAGGATTCCGATGTGCGTGGGAGTGCTGCTTTTGCCTTGGGCAATTTGGGTAATGAAAAACCAGAGGTAGTATCAGCACTGTTAGCAGGGTTAGGGGATGAGGATTCTCATGTGCGTGGGAGTACTGCTTTTGCCTTGGACAATTTGGGTAATGGAAAACCAGAGGTAGTATCAGCACTGTTACCACGGCTAGAGGATGAGGATTATTATGTGCGTAAGAATGCTGCTTTTGCCTTGGGCAATTTGGGTAATAGAAAACCAGAGGTAGTATCAGCACTGTTAGCATTGCTAGAGGATGAGGATTCTCATGTGCGTGGGAATGCTGCTTTTGCCTTGGGCAATTTGGGTAATAGAAAACCAGAGGTAGTATCAGCACTATTAGCATTGCTAGAGGATGAGGATTCTCGTGTGCGTGGGAATGCTGCTGATACCTCAGGCAAGTTGGGTAATAGAAAACCAGAGGTAGTATCAGCACTGTTAGCATTGCTAGAGGATGAGGATTCTCGTGTGCGTGGGAATGCTGCTTCTGCCTTAGGCAAGTTGGGTAAAAACTGTAGCGATATTACTACTGCTGTGGTCGAATGGATTTTCCAGCACCAAGATAGCGAATATATAGGCAGTGGTATTGATGCGCTGTGGAATTTGGTAGCAACGGATGAGTAGTTTTTCCCCTCTCCCATTTTAACTCGTTTCCAGGCTAAGCCTGGAAACGCATACAGGGAGGTTCTGCCTCCCATCAAGTCTAGAGGCAGAACCTCCCTAAAAAAAATGCATTCCAAGGCTTGAGTCTTGGAACAAGATGAACAAGAGGGGTTCGGTGGGTATAAAATCTAAAAAAATCTGCCAAAATAATTTGTTTTCCTGGCAATCAAAAAGACTATGAAGGCAATTATCCTAGCTGCTGGTGTGGGAAGACGTTTGGGTACCGCTATAGAATATCTTCGCCATTTTTTGTTCAATTGTTAAATATTTTAATTAAAATTACTTGTCTGTCAACTTTCATCTTTATAAATCTTTCTACGATGTCCAACTTCTACAACTTTCACCACTAGAATATCATCGAAAATATCGTATATAACTCGATAATCGCCTACTCTAATTCGATATGTGTTTTCTTCACCCTGTAACTTTTTAACCCCATTTGGACGTGGTTCTATAGCCAATTCATCTATTTTAGGTTGTATGCGGTCTTGTAATTCTTGAGATAGTTTTCTAAACATTTTTCTAGCACCCTTGGTAAATTTAACTTCGTAAATCACGCCACGTCCTTTTTTCTCTCATTAGCAATTTCCTTTTTTATGTCTTTCCATGGGATAGTAATATTATTTTCAACATCACTTTTAGCAGCATGATAAGCTTTTAAATCGTTTTCGTCTTCTTGTGCTTCTATCCGCTTTAATAAAGCGTAAATTTCGTCTAAGGTACTGTCGTAAGCGTACTGCAATATAGCGTTGATAGCATTGATAATTTCTTGGCGTTCTTGTTCAGTTTTCATTTTTCCTTATCCTCAGTATTTTTATTTTTTCTTGACTACATCTATTTTACTTTTTTACTTTTCATTTATGTCTTTGTAGCGATACCCTTGGGTATTGCGTAAAAATTGGGATGATCCGCTGCCTCCAGAATTGATGGGAGACAGAACCTCCCTAAAAAAATGCATTCCAAGGCTCAAGCCTTGGAACGAGATGAACAAGAGGGGTAATGGATAAATTATGAAAGCATTACCCATAAGTTATAAAATCTAAAAAATCTGCCAAAATAATTTGTTTTCCTGGCAATCAAAAAGACTATGAAGGCAATTATCCTAGCCGCTGGTGTGGGAAGACGTTTGGGTAAATATGGACAAAACCAACCCAAAAGCTTGTTGAGATTTAACGGTAAATCCCTGCTACAACGCCATTTAGAATATCTGCGCCATTGTCAGATCGAACAAGTGGCGATCGCAGTGGGATACCAAGCAGAATTTATCCAAGCTGAAATTCAAGCCATGGGGGTTGAAAGTTGGGTGAGTACGGTATACAATTCTGATTACACCCAAGGTAGCGTGGTTAGCCTGTGGACATTACGGGAATATTTGGCGGCTGGCGATGATTTATTATTAATGGATGCAGATGTATTGTGCGATCGCCCCATGATTGAACGATTGGTACAGACAAATATTGCCAATTGTTTCTTATTGGATCGAGATTTTGAACCAGGAGAGGAACCCGTAAAATTGTGCGTCAAAGGGGGTTCTCTGGTGGAGTTTCGCAAACAAGTAGCTACGGATTTAGCTTATGATTTCGCTGGAGAGTCTGTGGGGTTCTTTCGCTTTGACAGTACCATGGCTAAACGTCTGGCTATGGGTACACAAGATTATGTTACCCAGGGAAAGCGTGAACAACCCCATGAAGAGGTAATTCGAGATTTGCTATTGCAGACTCCCGATGAATTTGGGTATGAAGACATCACAGGTTTTCCTTGGGTTGAGATTGATTTTCCCGAGGATATTCAACGTGCCCAAACAGAGATTTTGCCTAGATTAGAACAAGTTTGAATGACATGAAATCCGCTTATTTACTGACCGTATTTTCGCAACCTCACCCCGGCTAAAGCCACCCCTCTCCGAACTTGCGGAGAGGGGAAGGGGGTGAGGTTTTGAGGTATTTTCCCAACCTCACCCCGTCCTGCGGACACCCCTCTCCTACCCTACGGGAAGCCACTACCCTTCGGGATGCGCTTTGCGCTACGTGTCTATAGCAAGGAGAGGGGAAGGGGTGAGGTTTTGACACATTTTACCAACCTCACCCCGGCTAAAGCCACCCCTCTCCTTGCTAAGGAGAGGGGAAGGGGGTGAGGTTTTCACAATAACTACTCCCTTAGGTGGTGCAAGATTACCTATCTCCTCTGTCTCTCTATTCTCTGCGTTCTCTGCGGTTTTTTA
Source organism: Nostocaceae cyanobacterium (assembly GCA_030065825.1). Lineage (GTDB taxonomy): Bacteria > Cyanobacteriota > Cyanobacteriia > Cyanobacteriales > Nostocaceae > JASJCY01. The sequence continues at coordinate 13,242 of JASJCY010000020.1, forward strand.
ATCAGTAATCTTTAGGCAGGATAAGAGTAATCATCCGGATTTCATATGAATCAACACAACAAATGCAGTCAACTGCGGGAGTTACTCACATCTCCCCAACTAGAATTTATTATGGAAGCACATAATGGCATTAGTGCCAGCATTGTGCAAGAGGCTGGATTTAAAGGCATTTGGGCAAGTGGACTTGCTGTTTCGGCTCAATATGGAGTCCGTGATAATAATGAAGCTAGTTGGACCCAGGTAGTGGAAATGTTGGAATTTATGTCTGATGTGACTCAAATTCCGATTTTGTTGGATGGGGATACGGGTTATGGCAATTTTAATAATATGCGGCGTTTGGTGAGAAAATTAGAACAGCGGGGTATTGCCGGAGTTTGTATTGAAGATAAACTATTTCCCAAGACCAATAGTTTTATTAATGGCAGTCGTCAACCCCTAGCGGATATTGATGAATTCTGCGGTAAAATTCAGGCAGGGAAAGATAGTCAAACTGATGCAAATTTCTGTATTATTGCCCGTGTAGAAGCTTTCATTGCTGGTTGGGATTTAGCAGAGGCAATTCGACGGGCAGAAGCATACCATGCAGCAGGTGCAGACGCTATCTTGATTCATAGTAAATTATCCCGTCCTGAACAAATACTCTCCTTTGCCAAAGAGTGGGCTAACCGCTGTCCTTTGGTAATTGTACCTACCAAATATTACAGTACTCCCACAGATGTATTTCGACAAGCCGGCATTAGTTTGGTAATCTGGGCAAATCAGATGATTCGAGCTGCTGTTGCCAGTATGCAAGCGATCGCCCATGAAGTGCAAACAAGTGAAACCTTAATTAACATTGAAGACCATATTGTACCTGTTAAAGAAATTTTCCGTCTACAAGGGGCAGATGAACTTCTGGAAGCAGAAAAACGCTATTTGAGTAATGGCGTTCACCACACCCATGTCATTGCCCTTGCTGCTACTAGGGGTGAAGAATTCCACGGCTTAACTCTAGATAAACCCAAAGTCATGTTACCCATTGGAGGTAAGCCTCTACTGCGGCATCTGGTGGATAAATTCAAGAAACTTAGCATAAATGATATTACCGTTGTCGGGGGTTATAAAGCTGAAACTATCGACATTCCCGACATCAAACTCATCCAAAATCCAAACTATGCCACCACTGGTGAATTAGCCTCCCTCGCTTGTGCCCAACCTAGCTTTAACGATGATATGCTGGTGTTGTATGGCGACTTACTCTTTAGAAGCTATATCCTCCGAGATTTATTGCACTGTCCCGGAGAAATAGTCGCTGTAGTTGATTCTGCCATGAACAATCCCTCAGTCAGCGGTTCTCCTGACTATGCCTATTGTTCTGCCCCAGACGAACTTTCCTTGTTTGGACAAGATGTCAACCTGTTGCATATTTGCAAAACCACCTCCAATTCAGAAACACAAGCTCACGGTAGGTGGATTGGCATGTTGCGGTTTCGCACTCAAGGTAGAAAGTGGCTAGAAGCAGCCCTATCAGAATTGCAAACACAAGATGATTTTAATACCATGAGTTTAGCAGATGCGTGTAATTACTTAATAAAACAAGGCAAACCCATCAAAGTGCTTTATATTCGCGGTCACTGGCTAGATATAAACTCCTTAGATGACCTTGACCTCGCTTTCCAACTGCAAAAATAGGGTATTTTGATAGTAATGATTAAGGCAGAGGAATTTGTAGAAGCAGCACGCAATCTAGGCTTTAGTTGGTATGCAGGTGTACCCTGTTCCTTTCTCACACCCTTTATCAATTATGTGATTAACAACACCCAGCTGACTTATATTTCCTCCGCGAATGAAGGAGATGCTGTAGCCACAGCAGCGGGAGCAGTCATTGCAGGGGAAAAAGCTGTGGTGATGATGCAGAATTCCGGTTTAGGAAATGCTGTCAATCCCCTCACCTCCTTGACTCATGTCTTCCGCATTCCCCTGCTGTTAATTTGTACCCTGCGGGGCGATCGCCAACTTCAAGATCAACCCCAACACCAACTCATGGGGCAAATCACAGATAAATTCCTGGAAACCATGACTATCCCTTGGGAATATTTCCCCACAGCAGCCGCAGAAATTGCACCCGTTCTGCAACGCGCCACCACCTACATGAAGCAGGAACGCCGTCCCTATGCCCTAATTATGCGTAAAGGAACAGTCGCACCCCATGCCCTTACCCGTGCTGCTATTCCTAACCGCAATCCAGAAACAAGTAGTAATACTAATTTACCCCAAAACTTTTTTACAGCTAACAAACAACAAAGAGTTTCCCGCAATCAAGCCATACAAAGGATTTTGCAACATATAGACCCAGAAAATACCGTCATCATTGCAACTACCGGATACACGGGACGGGAACTCTTTGCCAGTGGTAATCAACCTAATCATCTCTACATGGTGGGGTCGATGGGTTGTGCTTCCTCCTTGGGATTGGGACTTTCCTTAGCCCGTCCAGACTTAAAAGTAGTGGTAATTGATGGAGATGGTGCCGCATTAATACGCATGGGCAATTTTGCTACCATTGGCACTTATGGCGGTTCTAACTTCATACATATACTTTTAGACAACGAAGTTCATGATTCCACAGGCGCTCAAGCTACGGTTTCTGCGGGTATCTCCTTCGCCAAAATCGCTCAAGCCTGCGGTTATGGCATAACTATAGCAGGGGACGACCTTTCATTATTAGAGCTTCTATTTACTACTGATAACCCAAACAAACCCAAATTTGCTCATCTGAAAATCCGTCCCGGAACCATCGACAACCTACCCCGTCCCAATATTGCCCCAGAAGCAGTTTTACAACGTTTGATGACTCATATTGGTTGTAGTGCTTCCCATTAATTTTGAGGGGTTGTGGCACAGGCATCCCTGCCTGTGCAATTGTCAGGCAGGGATGCCTGACCCACAAGTGATTATAGCGGTTTGCAGTTGGGTGCAATACAGTCGGAACCTCACCCCCTTCCCCTCTCCGAACTCGCGGAGAGGGGTGTCGGTCGGACGGGGTGAGGTTTGATTGTGTACCTCACTCAACCGAAAAGCGCTATATTTTGATCCTAATTTCACCATTCCCTTTGTATTCTACTGTATCGTTTCCATGGGTTTAATCTGTGAAACTCTGCCCATATCACATTAATCGCACTTTGTCAAACCTACAATATTTATAAGTCTGTCTGGGGCAGTGAAAATTGGTCTTTTCTTATGTGATGAAAATTTGACTTTGAGGTAAGTTGCTACGGCATAAATAGGATTGTAGCTTTTTTGGGTAAGCAATGGTTAGAGTATGCCTAAATATGATTTTCTAACTATAGCATGAAACAACGCAATTGCGTGAATAAATAGGAACGATTTTCGATAAAAACTTGACAAAAAATCAGTATTTATTTAAATAGTAAAACTAAATTAGTTTTAAAATAAGTTTTGATTATATTTAGGAGGTGTTAATTGAAGATAGCGATCGCTAAGAGATCCCCGACTTGTTATAGATGGGTTAGGGTTAGCAACAGTAATCAAATATCTACTCATTTCTTATTAGAATTACTCATTTAAGTAGGTTTTTAGGTTAAATGAGGAAGTTTTTTTCTAAGCACGAGGGACTAGATTTGGTGTATAATAAGCTCGTAAAACAGTTGTCTTGCCATGCTACTAGGATTTAAGACACAATTAAAACTTAATAATCATCAAAGAGAATTACTAGCTAAACATGCTGGGACAGCTAGACATGCTTATAATTGGGGATTAGCTTTATGCAAGCAAATTTTATCACATAATCAAACTTTTCCAGATAATAAAATCAAATTTCCTACAGCTGTTGAGTTACACAAATGGCTTAATAGATTAGTGAAAACAGAAAATCAGTGGTATTATGAGGTCTCTAAATGTGCCCCACAACAAGCATTACGTAATCTGAGAAATGCTTTTAGCGATTTCTTTTCTAAAAAGCTGATTAATGGTAAACCAGTAGGATTTCCTAAATTTAAAAAGAAATATCATCATGATAGTTTCTACCTCGACGGAAGATTTCAAGTAGACCAGTTCAAAATTAAAGTACCTGTAATTGGTCTCTTAAAAACTTATGAACGTTTACCACAAGGAGTAACAGTCAAAAATGTAACTATAAGTCGTCAAGCTGATAGATGGTTTATCTCTTTCAAAATAGACACACAACTACAAAATACACCGAAAGTAATAGAAGTTGTTGGGGTTGATTTAGGAGTAAAATCCTTAGCCACTCTCTCAACTGGTGAAGTTTTTAAAGGGGCGAAATCTTACCGTAAATATGAATCCTTGCTATCTAGGATGCAGAGATTGAATCGTCATAAAATCAAAGGTTCTCAGAATTACAGAAAAGCTCAATGTCAAATAGCTAAATTACATCAAAAAATTGCTAATATTCGTCGTGATACGTTGCACAAACTCACTACTTACTTAGCCAAAAACCACGGCACGGTAGTAATAGAGGACTTAAATGTGTCAGGAATGTTAGCTAATCGTAAACTAGCTAAAGCTATTTCTGACATGGGTTTTTATGAGTTCAGAAGACAACTTGAATATAAATCCAAGTTGTATGGTTGTGAATTGGTAATTATTGACAGATGGTTTCCATCTTCAAAAACTTGCTCTAATTGTGGGCACAAAAAAGAGTCTTTGTCTTTGGGAGAACGTGTTTTTAATTGTGGAAACTGTGGTTTTCAAATAGATAGAGATTTGAATGCCAGTATTAATTTAAGCCAGCACGGTAGACAGGTTTCCCGGCATAAGTGACTGGCAGTGGCAATGGCGGTCAGTTCGACCGTGACAGCCTGTGGAGTAGATAACGCCGACGTTGCTACTGTGAAGCAGGAAGTTAACGCTTTTTCTACCAATGAGTAGATTTAGGTAAGTTTAACAGAACGGGAACTTTCCCTAGGGTAGAAGTCGGGGATATAAACATCGACCACTGATCAAAATCAAAATAAATGAAACGCACCACTAGTAGGGGCGCTGTTTGTGCGCCCTACAATTGGATCGGTTGCAAACATTTTTTGATTTGGTATTAGCTTAAATGATTCTACTCAATCCTGGTCCTGTTAATTTAAGCGATCGCGTGCGTAAAGCCCTGTTAAATCCCGATTTGTGTCACCGCGAAGTGGAATTTTCCCAACTCCAGACCAGAATCCGCCAACAACTACTGCAAGTATATAACCTGCCCCAAGAACATTGGACAGCTGTGCTACTTACTGGTTCCGGTACAGCGGCGATAGAAGCAATGATTACGAGCCTTGTACCGAGAGACGGAAAATTGTTAGTAATTGAAAACGGCGTTTATGGGGAACGAATATCCAAAATTGCTCAAATCCACGGAATTGAATCCATAAAACTCCATCATTCTTGGGGTGATGAAATCAATCTTCAAGAATTAGTAAAACTCCTTACTCAAAACCCCGATATTTCCCACCTTGCTGTTGTCCACCACGAAACCACCACAGGAAGACTAAATAATTTGTCACACCTGGCAACCATTTGTCGAGAACACCAGATTCAACTATTAGTAGATGGGGTGAGCAGTTTTGGTGCAGAGGAACTCAACTTTGATGCTTGGGGGATTACCGCTTGTGCTGGGACAGCCAATAAATGTCTCCATGGTATTCCTGGAACAGCCTTTGTCATCCTCAGGCGAAATGCCCTGCCAGGAAAAGATACCATCCCCCGCACCTTATATTTAGATTTGGGCAGTTATTGCCAACAGCAAGATTTGGGGGGAACACCTTTTACCCAATCAGTGCAGTCATTTTATGCCCTAGCAGAAGCCTTACAAGAATTTGCCGAAGGTGGAGGTTGGCAAACTAGACATAAATACTATAGCCAACTCGCCAACTTTGTCAGGGATGGATTATTAGCAATGGGAATTAAACCCCTACTTCCCCTAGGAAGTTCATCCGTTGTTCTCCATGCTTATTATCTACCAGAGGGTGTAAGTTATGAACAATTCCACGATTACTTGAAAGCACAGGGCTATGTGATTTATGCTGGTCAGGGAAATCTTGCCCGTTCTATCTTTCGAGTATCCACCATGGGAGCTATTACCCATGCTGACATGGAAAGGTTTCTTGGTGCGGTCAAACTCATTGGTAAGTTGGGTTGACAGCCGTTTTTGTTGGGTTGCGCTATCGCTTAAACGGACACTTCTGTGACGTACTCCCACACCGAATCAAAGATTACGGTGTGGGCTTCTCTTGTGGGTTGTCCCACTTGAGCGTTTTTGACTCAACGGAGGAAACCTCCGCACGAGAGTGTCCTCCCCAACCTACACCTATCTAAGCATTTTGAATTTTGTAGCGCTTTGCGCTTCGGTGTAGGGTATTTTGTAGCTTGCTTCCCCGTAGGGGTATTTTGAATTTTGAATTTCTAATTTCCCCCCAATAAAGCCTTCACAGAACGTCCAATATTAGTCGGTTGCATGGCATCTATGGCTGCGGTAGGTTCGTAACCACAATGAACCATACAATCAGCACATTTAGGATTTCCACTCTTGTGACCGTATTTACCCCAATCCGTGTTGTCAAGCAATTCTTGGAAGGTTTTGTAATATCCCTCATTCAGGAGATAGCAAGGCTTTTGCCAACCCAAAACGCTGTAACTAGGACTACCCCAAGGTGTACACTCGTAATCCTTTTCACCCGTGAGAAAATCTAAAAATAGGGGGTTATGATTAAAGTTCCAATTTTTGCTACCTGCTTTGTAAGGAGTCAAAATTTCTCGGAAAAGGGCATGTGTTTGTTCGCGTTTGAGAAAATGATCTTGATCTGGTGCCCACTCATAGCTATAACCGGGGGAAACCATCATCCCATCAATATCCAGAGTACCCAAAAAATCAAAAAACTCCTGCATTTCTTGGGGATTCACCCCCTCAAAAATAGTTGTATTGGTTGTGACTCGAAAACCCCGTGATTTTGCAGACTTAATTGCTTGCACCGCAATATCAAACACACCTTTACGATCCACACAAGAATCATGCCATTCCCGCATTCCATCCAAATGGATACTAAAAGTTAGGTATTGGGAAGGTTGGAATTTATCCAGGCTCTTTTCTAACAATAAGCCATTGGTACAGAGGTAAACGAATTTTTTCCGTTCTACTAAACCCCGGACAATTTCATCAATTTGGGGATGTAATAGGGGTTCTCCTCCGGGAATGGAAACAATAGGGACACCACATTCTTCTACCGCTGCAAAACATTCTCTAGGCGTCAAATTTTTCTTGAGTATTTCCCCTGGATGCTGGATTTTACCGCAGCCAGAACAAGCCAGATTGCAACGGAAAAGAGGTTCCAACATTAAAACTAAAGGGAAACGTTTTCTACCTTTGAGGCGTTGACTGACTAGATATTTACCTACTTCTATCGCTTGTGTGATGTGAATGCCCATTTTTTAATTCACTCCTGCCAACACCCTGGAATTATGTTGTTTGTATTTTGCAATCAAGCCTACAAAATATACATATTCAAAAAATACTATTTTCTAGGTTATCAGTGAAAAATCACCCGTTTTTTTTAACCTTAAACCACGTTTATAGGAATTCGCTTTAATTATTGAATGAAATTCAGTAAACCACAAACTTTTGAAAACGAACGTAAAAATAGGGGTTTGAGCTATCCTGGATCAGGAAGCAAACACCATTGGTAATAAAGCGATCGCTTGAAGGTAACTAGGGGTATCGTCTGAAATGCTCAATTTAATGTTGTTTTGTGAGTTTTGTGATATTCCTGGTTTTAGTTGAAATGTCCAGATGGTAAGACTTCTAAAAAACTTTTTGGTTTACTGAAATTAGGTATTTCTAGAGTGCGTTATGCTAAAAGCTTTTCACAGAATGTCGTTAGGCTATACGCACTATTCATCTCGACTTTGGTGCGTTGTGCTTGGCAACAACACACCCTACGTGTTTTTCAGTTCTGGTTAATCTGGTTAATCTGGTTCCTAGCCTCCTGGCTAGGAACCCATTCTCCAAGGCTCTGCCTCCAAGAGAGAATTATAAGCCTAACCTAACCTTGCAGGAAAAATTGGAGGCAGAGCCTCCACGGATGCGTTTCCAGGCTGAGCCTGGAAACGAGTTATGTGTGAGGTTGAAATTATTTGAGATATCCACGAGTCATAAACCAATCTATTGCATCTTTAAGTGCTTTATTCAAAGAAGATTGGGGTAGACCCAATTCCCTTACTGCCTTAGATGGATCGTAATACATAGTTTGCTCAGACATACGAACGCCATCTATGGGAACAGTGGGTGTTTTACCCAAAGGTGCAAGTATCTTTTCATCAATCCAAGCTACACTCAGGGGTAACCAAGGTGGTACACTCCTTTGGGGTGCGGTTAAACCTGTAATTTGGGAAAGCTTGTCCAGTAGTTGTTTGAGGCTGAGGTTTTGATTCCCCAAAATATAGCGATCGCCAGATTTGCCTTTTTGTAATGCCAGTAAATGTCCTGATGCTACATCCCGAACATCGATAAAATTTAAACCAGTGTCTACATAAAAAGGCATTTGTCGTTGTAGAAATCGCAGGATAATTTCACCAGTGGGAGTAGGCTTAATATCCCAGGGACCAATGGGACTACTAGGATTAACTATTACTACTTCCTGACCCCTTGCTGCGGCTTTTATGGCTTCTTGTTCAGCTAGGAACTTAGATTTCTTATAATGCCCTACCAGCGTCTCTAGAGGACTTTGATGGGTTTCATCCACAACTTCACCATTTTTTCCTACCCCAATAGCTGCCACGGAACTGGTATAAACGGTGCGTTCAATCCCTGCTTTTTGGGCTGCTGCGAGGACGTTACGCGTACCTATGACATTATCATCATAAAGGGCTTGTTTCTCTCTTTGCCAGAGAGAATAGCGGGCAGCTACGTGGAATAGATACTGACATCCCTGCATTTGTTGCCATAATTCGGGGTCGTTCAGGTCACCTGTAACTATTTCTACATTTAATTCCCGTAGGTTATCTAGGCAACTGTGGGAACGTACCAGGGTTCTCACCCTATATCCTTTTTGCAGTAACAATCTTACCAAGTTAGCACCAATAAAACCTGTACTGCCTGTGACAAATACTAGCATGGAATAGAGAACAAAATACTTTTGAGTTTTGACTTACTTCCGCAGTTTTAATAGTAGTTTAATTCAGGTCTGTTTTAAAAGTTTACAGTTCACCTTAGTCAAACTTGCTAGTATAGTAAATAAAATTTGATGTTTTCTCATGAATAATAAACGAAGTATTATTGGTGGTATTTTACTGTGGCTTGGACTGTGCGTTTTCGGAGTCTGGGTACAAAATCATTACAATTTATTAAGATATATTTTCTTTTTGCGAGTACCTATTTTTGTAGGATTATTGCTGGTGTTATTACCAATAATTTCAATTAATCTATTGCCAGCCATGCTGAAGAACTTGTTTGTGCTTCGGAATAAGTGGCAGTTAATGTTAGTGATTTTTTGCACAATGTTAACAGGGATAATCACAATATCAGTTTTCAATGTCATTTTAACCAATGCACATCTGCGCTTCCCTGTTGATGAAATAAGTTCGATTCCTGAGAATTGGGTAATTATTATAGCAATTCTCTTAGCTTTACCAATTATAGTTACGTCTTTGTACTTTTCTTGGAAAGAAATAAACAATATAAGAGATTATCTCAGTGGCATAGTTTTTGGTGGCGGACTAACAATCATTTTATTTGTTGCTAGCCATTTTTTACCAGACTTGTTAGAGTCAAATAATACAGTCAAGAAAATATATCTATCTATAATTTATATTTTACCTTCAGAAGTACGAAAAGGGTACATATATGATAACGGAGAAATAGCACCAAGGATAATTTCTCTTATTGCCTTATCGTTATTAATCTTGGTTGTTTACGTTTGGGGTTATCATACTTTAGAACCCCGACCAAAACCTAATAGATTTGAAACTCCTGCTCTTTTTTATTTGACATTCATCCTGGGAATCATGGTTTTATTATTAGGAGGAATGTCTTTCTTTCTGGATTTATCTCGTGTTCCAGTATTGTTGTTATTTTTATTGATATCTTTTAGTTCCTATAAAATATTTGGGGTAGACCATTATTACCAAATGTACAAACCTCAGTCAAATACTGCAAAACCCTCACCAGAAAAATGGAAGGAAGCGGTGAAAAATCGTCTGCAAAAAAATGAAGGTTATAGTGAAATTTTAGTTGTGGTTTGTGCAAGTGGTGGAGGTATTCAAGCCGCAGGATGGACAACTCAAGTTTTAACTGGTTTGCAAGAAATAAAAGAAATTGGAACTAAATTTACAAAAGCCATCGGTTGGATTAGTGCAGTTTCTGGTGGTTCTGTAGGGACAATGTTTTATTTAGATAGATTCGATGACAAATATGGTTATCCAGAAAATAACGAACTAGAAAAAATATTTATAAGTGCTACAGAAGATAGTTTAGATGCTACAGGATGGGGATTTGCTTATCCAGATTTACTGCGCTTTATCGGTTTACCTTTTCTGGTATCAAACAACGAAGTATCAAACAACCAAGGAGATAATACAATTCCTCAAGATCGAGGTACTGCTATTGAGATAGATTGGAAAGGGGAAATGAAATCTCCAAATACTTGTTTATATAATTGGTACGACAAAATAGAAACAGGAATTCTTCCTATACCTATTTTTAATGCTACTTTAGTTGAAGATGGTCAGCGTTTTTTGATCAGTCCAATGACTTTTCAAGCTTCATTTGTTTATAAGTGTAAAGATTTTAATACTCTTTATCCTGAATACACTATTGATGTGACAACAGCAGCTAGATTATCCGCTACTTTCCCTTACATATCTCCTGTTTGTCGTCCTAGTGAAAAGACAAAATATAATTACCATGTTGCTGATGGGGGGTATTTCGATAATTTTGGTGTAACTACTAGCATACAATTACTTGATGAATTATTAGAGAGTGATGAAAGTAATCAAATCAAAAAAGTTGTATTTTTACAAATAAATGCTTTCCCTGAGAATAAAGAGAAAGATTCAGAAAAAGGTGCATCGGGATGGCAAATGGAGGTATTTGGTTCAATTCAAGCCTTATTAAATGTTCGTAGTTCTACTCAGACTGCTGGTAATGACTTAAATATCAGACTTTTGAGTGAGAAATACAAATGTGGTGATGCTAACCATGAATCTGATATCGAAGTTTTGGTTAATAAATGGTGTGAAAAAGGTATAGAAATCAAGCATATACCGATTACATTTCCCTCAGATCCACAATTCAAACCTCCACTTTCTTGGCAATTAACTCAACAACAAAAAGACCATATTAAAGAAGCTTGGCAGGAAATTAAAAATAATCAGAATGAGGATGGTGTGATTCCTCAAATTAAAAAAATATTTTCAGAGGATGTTTAAAAATTGATGTAGTGATTAAATTTTTGTCCAAACTCTAAAAAAGTCTAATCTTTAAACCAGTTATCAGTTATCTCCTACTCCTGTCCCCCTAGAAGATTAACTCATTGAGTGAGACCCTTAAGAGGGGGAAGAGGGGGAAGAGTGGGAAGAGGGGGAAGAGTGGGAAGAGGGGGAAGAGTGGGAAGAGGGGGAAGAGGGGGAAGAGGGGGAAGAGTGGGAAGAGTGGGAAGAGTGGGAAGAGGGGGAAGAGTGGGAAGAGTGGGAAGAGGGGGAAATTTTTGGCGTTGCTGTTAGCGCAGCTTAGCGTTAGCCATATCCATGTATGAAAATAATGTTGTGTAATTCCAAAAACCTTGTTCCAGACGTTGCAGTGCAACGTCTGGAACACCCGGATTCATACTTCAAATCAGCAACGCCAAATTTTTTATCGGTAATCTTAGAACACCGAAGGGAGTAAGAAACACTCTTAACTTTTGATGGTTGACAGTTGACTTTTGACTTTTAACTTTTTTCCAGGGGGTTTAATACTTTTGAATGCGTGACTTTTGATTTTTGACTTTTAACTTTTGACTTTTGATTTTTGACTCTTGACTTTTTTCCAGGGGGTTTAATAGTTTTGAATGCGTGACTTTTGACTTTGTTCCCTATTAAGAGTTCCCTATTCCCTGTTCTCTGTTAAACCAGTCATCTAAAATTGAGTAGACAACGGGTATTAAAATCAAACTGAGGATAGTAGAACTGACTAACCCACCAGCGATCGCTACTGCCATTGGCGATCGCAATTCGGAACCAGCACCTAAACCTAGGGCAATGGGCATCATACCCAAAATTGTCGAGGCTGTGGTCATGATAATTGGTCGCAAGCGCACGGAACCAGCTTGGAGGATTGCTTGTTTAGATTCTAAACCAGAGCGCCGCAATTGGTTAATATAGTCCACCATGATGATATCGTTTTTATTGCTCAACCCTAACAAAAAGACAAAGCCAATTAGGGATATCATGCCGAAGTCACTTTTGGTTATTAATAGTGCCAGTAATGCTCCGATCAGTGCTAAAGGGAGGGAAGTAACAATAACAATTGGATCTGACCAATTGCGGAATAGTAATAGTAATACCCCTAGAATGCACAATGCGGAAAGTAACAGAGTAGAACCAAAACTACCGAATACTTCGCCACTGCGAGCGGAATCTCCTCCCAAATCTAAGGTAATATTAGGGGGTAAAATATCTTTGGCTATTGCTACTACTTTATCAGTGGCATCACCTAGAGTTAATTCTTGACCGAGGTTAGCACCAATATAGGCAACTCTTTGCTGATTTTGTCGCTGGATTTGAAAAATAGGTTCTTTCTCTTTACTTGTACCTGTAAGGCTGACATCTGCAATTCCGGGTAACTTCTCAATCTGGTTTTTAATGGTATTGGCAGCTGTGCTTAAAGCTTTGAGGTCATTTCCCTGTAAAGCAATCTGTAATGGTTTTTCACTGCCAGTATCCACAAATTGGATATCTTCCACACTGGTAGTCACCCCGGGTAAAACTGGTAAAGAGGAACGCAATTGGTCTTGGAGTTCTGAAGTTTTGATAGTGCGTTCGCTCTTGAGTTTGACATAAATTGTACCTTTGTTTGGTTCGCCTTCCCGGGAACCAACGACGGTAAATACCTTTTCCACTGCTGGAGATTTGCGGACTTCCTCTTCTAGGGATTTGGCGACTGTGAGAGAATCCTGTAAAGGGTTGGGAATATTAGAAGGAGAAATATTACTGGGGTCTATCTGCTGCTGAGAGAATTTCGGTAAAGGGGCAGTATAGGTAATATTAAATTCTCCCCGGTCGAGTTTGGGAATAAACCCCTTGGGAATCATGGGAATCAGCAAAATGCTAGCAACTAAAATAAGTCCAGCCAATGCCATCACAAGCCAGCGATGACCAACAGACCAAGCCAGCAAATTATGGTAAATTTGCGCAAACCCTCCCCATAGCCTTCCCGAACTGTGCAGCGAACGAGAAGATGCAGGTTTTAACCAGTAACTAGACAAAACCGGGGATAAAGTCCGCGCTACCAGTAAGGAAGCTAACATCGCAGCACAGACAGTAATACCAAAAGGCTTAAAAAACTGACCGATTACTCCCCCCATCAAACCTATGGGTAAAAACACAGAAACAGCGGTAAAAGTTGCTGCTGTAACTGTCAAGCCAATCTCTGTGGTTCCTAAAATGGCAGCTTGGCGAGGATTTTCTCCGTTTTCGATATGGCGCATAATATTTTCCACATCGACGATCGCATCATCCACCATAATCCCAATTACCAAAGCCAGCGCTAACAGGGTAATTGTCTCTAGGTTAAAGCCAAATAATGCCATGACGATAAAAGTTGCTAACAAAGAAATGGGAATCGCCAAGGCAGAAATTAAAGTAGCTTGCCAGTTACGCAAAAAGGGAAAGATAACTAATACTGCCAAAACTATGGCTTGAAGCAAAGCATCAATGGTAGAGTGGGTAGCTTTGCGGATATAGTCTGCTTGGGTTGCAGCAATGGTGATTTTTACATCTTCCAGGCTGGATCTAAGCTTTGCTATTTCCTTCTCTACCCCATTTACTACTTCTAAGGTGTTAGCCTCACCCTGCTTTACCACCTGGATTGCTATGGCATTTTCACCATTTAACCTGACTAAAGTTGCTCCCTGTTGGGTCAAATTTGCTGTATTATTTGCATTTGTAGGAATCTGTGATGATACGGGAGTGCCCAATAACGTTACTTTCTCCACTCCCGGTAATTTATTAATCGCGGGTACAATCTGGTCTTGAGTTAGCTTGCTCAGTTCAGTTAAACTTTGTGATGAACTTTCTATGGCATAGCTAATTACAGCCGACTCATTCAAATTCAAGGGAATAATTTTAAAACTCGCTCCCTGAGTCAACTTTGTCTGCTTCAGCACTGTTTCTACTTCTTGGGTAGATGCTTCTAGATTAGTCCCCACATCAAAAGACAAACTGACAACCGATTGACCAGGATAAGTAGAAGAACGAATATCATCCAGTCCTGCCAAAGAATTTAGACCCTGTTCTATAGGTTGAGTCAGTTTTGCCTCTGTATCCAAAGCTGTAGTCAGTGGTGCGGTGGCATTAACAACCACCACAGGGAAAGTAATATCCGGAAATAAGGCATACTTGAGAGAACTAAATGCCAAAATTCCAGCAACCGCGATCGCAATCCAAAAACTAATTGTTAGCCAGGAATATCGAATCGCCAATTTAGAAATATTGAACTGTTCGCGGGAGGATTTCTGGAGATTTGGCTTGAACATTATTGCCCCGGTTAGTCACTCACTGATTTTTGATTGTATTGCGAATTAGGTGAGTTTTTCCGAAATTATTAACGTCATAATTTCGGGACTCAGAACCCCATTAAGCCCTAGCAAACCCGAAAAACTGGGCACAGGCACTGCAAACCACGGAAAAATGTCTCAGTGAGGATTGTCAACTCGATTCGCTGGCGGGGGAACCATTCATGGCGAGTAGCAACGTCCTGAGTTGAAGGAGAAAGAGGGGAACAAGGAAGAGTGAACGCTGAGTTAGATTTAAGATTGAATCCCAAATTCGTTCCTTTAGTTTCTAAGGTATAAAAATACTGCTATGACTAGTACTATTGCCTTGCAATCACTAGAAATTATCCACCTATCAGGTATCAGCTGGCAAACCTATGAAACCTTACTTCAAGAACTCAATCATAGTCGCCGTCTGCGACTGACATATAGCCATGGGAATCTGGAAATTATGGCTCCATCACCAGAACATGAAATTTACAAAAAAGCTATGGGTAGATTTGTGGAAACTATAGCTGAGGAACTAGAAATCAGAATTTATCCCCTTGGTTCCACTACTTTCAAACTTCCAAAACTTAGTGGAGTTGAACCAGATGAATGTTTTTACATTACTAACCTAAATGCAGTTAAAGGTAAAAACAGAATCAACCTCCAACAAGACCCTCCACCGGATTTAGTGCTGGAAATTGATATTACCAGCAGTTGTGAAAATCGTCTGCCAATCTACGCGAATATGGGTGTGCCGGAAATCTGGCGTTATGATGGTAATTTCTTCACTATCAATGTTCTCCAAAATCAACAATATGTAACTGTTGAGCAAAGTTTAGCTTTTCCCAATCTACCGCTTTCAGAAATTTCCCAATTTTTACAACAGGTTAATCAGCAAGATTACTTAGAACTAGTTCGAGAATTCCGTCACTGGGTGAGAAATCAAATTAAATCAAATTAAATCAAATAACAATTCTGCAATTTTTCTGTGGAGACACTACCATCACCCCCAAAAAAAGCATAATCAAAACTTATGTATTGGCTGCAATTAATTTGATAATCAAAATAAAGACCCAATTTTTAGTGAAAAATCTTCCTCATTTTTTTACCCAATTTCGTCGTTTCAGGCTATACTATAAAAAAGGTAGTTGGGAATTAGTGTGACCATTTTTAGTAAAAACTCCTGAAACCCTATTTTCTTCGTACTCCTCATCTCCAATAGATGTTTGTCATGACATCAAGTAGTACTACTTTTGAAATTGACTTACCGAGTGAAATCCCCCTGTACTTGACAAACTATAAATCATGTAGTATGTGACTTGTGGAATAGTGGGGAACTACAAAAGCATTGAGAGTTTCCCATCCCAAAAAAATTCATCGCTGAAGATATAGCGGTTTTCGGTTGAGTAGAATACGGCATTGCTGAATAAGGGATGAATATGAGTGGTGCAGTCCGGAGTGCCTGCCTCATAAATACAAGGGACGCGCACGTGACTGGCTTTGCAACGCGCTGCTGTTCATCCCACAAAACCATCAAAATCATCCTGCATTTATGCAACGCCTAGAATACAAAGGGAATCGTGAAATTAGGACGGGCAGGGATGCCCATCCCACAAGAGGGGTATTTAATAAGCGTGAAAACTGCTATATTTTCCGGGATCTTGAATAATGGTATAAAAGCTTTAACTTTCCACATCCCTTTCTTCATCTAAAATAGCCTCAATATCTCTGCGACCATGGAGAACTCTCAAAATTTCCACATCAGCATCTCTTATCCGATAAAAAACTAAATAATTTCTAAATCCCTTAATTGTCTGTTGACGAATATCAGCCAAATTCGGATTATCAAACTGACCCACCCTGCCTATTTTTGGGGTTTGAGCTAACTGTTTAAAAGTTTCTTGTGCAGCATTCAAAAACTCATCGGAAATATCCATATTATCAGAAGCGATATAAGTCGCCAAATCAATTAAGTCACGGATAACCTGGGGATGTTTATAAACATTACCCATCGATATTTAAACCTTTTTGCTTTTGAACTTTTGACCGCACCGCTTGACGAATATCATCCCAATCTTGCTCAGTTAAAGGTGTTGCATTTCCAGAATTTAACCCTTCTAGTAATAAATTTTCTAAACGTTCTTTGGCTTTACGCTTTTGGTCTTGACGCACCAACTCACGGAAATACTCGCTAATGGTGCTATAACCACCATGGGCAACCTGTTCTTCTACGTAAGCACGCATCCCATCCGGGAGGGAAATATTAATACTTTTCATCGCTATCTTAGACTCTTTTACTTTATCATGGCAGTTTATGCCATTTTATGCCATGCTTACTAACGATAATAATCCCCAGATACTCTCTTTTGATTTTTGACTTTTGACTTTTGACTTACCCTACGGGTAGACACGCAGTGGCTTCTGTAAGTAGCCACCCTCCGGGTGTCTATGACTTTTGACTTACCCTACGGGTAGACACGCAGTGGCTTCTGTAAGTAGCTACCCTCCGGGTGTCTATGACTTTTGATTTTTGACTTCCAAGGTAGCGCTACTAGCCCAATCCCTTAGCGACTATGGTTAAGGAATATCATAGGAGAATCCTGCTGTTGAGCATCCTTACCAGTGTAGTGAACTCGGTCAATCCGTCTACCTTTGGGTTGATTGGGTTGAGGTTTATCGTAGAGACTAATCACCCCACCAGCATTGGATAACACGACTGGATTTAAAGGCTGTATTCTCACCGCTTCTCCAGGTTGTAAGATTCGCTGTTGTTCATTCAAAATCAAGTTTAGCTGTAATGGTTCATGTTTGGTATCCGATAATGTCCAGCCTTCTAAATTAACTGGTTTTGAGTCAAGATTGATTATAGAAACCCATTCCGATTCTTGTTCATTGCCTAATGAATTTACCATCGCAGCAGCAATAAAAACAGGAACCTCATCATCTGCAATTGAATCTCTGGGTTGATTCAGTGCAATCATTTCCTCGGGTTCATCAACTTCAATGCGTTCGGGAAATTGAGCAATATTCAGTTGCTTTTGTTTTTCGATATTTTCATTAAAAAATAGAGGATTTCTTTCGTAAATTTCATCATCAAATTCTAAACTCGTCAGTCTTTCAATTTCAGTAATTGTTACTTGATAGGCTTGAAAATTAAACATTTTATGACCTTTCTTATCCGCTAAAGCTGCTTCATCTTGAAACATTAGAAAAGCGCGGACATCAAGTTCATTAGTGTTTTTATTGATAAAGCAAACAACTTTAAAGAAAGCTGAAGGAATCAGCGCAGGTTCTCGTCCCTCTGGGGTAATAGTGCGAGGAAAATCCCCATAAATTGGTCCAGTAAAAACAGTAATTTTACCATTACTATCTAAATTTAAATCAAACACCCAATTTTCTAAAGCTAGCCATTCATCTTGATTAAAATTTTCATGCTGTAGGGTAGCATTAGAATAATAAAAGGTTTCATCTGAAGCCCGTTTAGCTTCCCGTTTGGTTTGTCCCCAAGCCACACTAGCTCGTCTCGCTAAGTGTCCACGATCCCAAGGATTACGTCGATAATAATCATTATCAAGTTGAAAATCGGCACCAATGCGGGTATCAATATTCCAACGCCTACTTCTGGCAACACTTTTGTAAAGATTCTGATCGATATTTATGCAAGCAATAATGGGTGAGCGTCTTACACTATGGGTGATAATAGAGTAGTTGATATAGTCAGCAAAAATATCATCCTCTAATAGGGGGCTGTGGAGGACATCACCCGCTAAGGATGGAGTGCTCTTGGGTACAGGAAGAGTAATCCCATTCCCCAGAAAGTTGGGAGCATAACCTGCCATAATCAAATAATTCCTTTAATATACAGCTGTGGATTTTAATCCAAGTTGGGTTACTGAGGCTAGTACCGCTGTGTGGAATTAAAAATTAAAAATGCTTACATAGCAGACTTTTGTG
Source organism: Nostocaceae cyanobacterium (assembly GCA_030065825.1). Taxonomy (GTDB): domain Bacteria; phylum Cyanobacteriota; class Cyanobacteriia; order Cyanobacteriales; family Nostocaceae; genus JASJCY01. Next base: position 31,928 of record JASJCY010000020.1, read on the forward strand.
GTCTTTAAAATGTTTGGTTTATTTGTGGATCAGGCATCCTTGCCTGATTACTGCACAGGCAGGATGCCTGTGCCACAACCCCTCAAAATTAATGGGATAAAGCAGTAGTTGAGAATGGTGCAAGTTGTTAGCTCAACAAATATGCTAATTTTAGTACCCCAAGGAGCAGAGTATCAAGCTGTGTGTCGAGGCTTAAAGCAGGTTGCTGATTATATACCACCAGTAGTACCGATACCTGTTGGCAGCAATTCTATTACTATATATTTGGAAAAATGTCAAAATTGGCAAGAATTGCTAAATCATCCCCAACCAAGGGTATTGGTAATGGGTTTGTGTGGTGGCTTAAATCCGCGTTACCCCGTGGGAGAAATTGTATTGTATGAAAATTGTGTCAAAGGGAAAAATTTACAAAAGTGCCATCAAACCTTGATAACAGAACTTTCCTTCCGTCTCCCAGGTAGGGTTTCTTTGGTAAGAGGATTGACAAGCGATCGCGTCATTTGTCAGGCTGCACAAAAAAGGCGTTTGGGGGAAGAATTTGCAGCTGATGTGGTAGATATGGAAGGTTTTGCCATCTTAGAATACTTCCAACAATTAGGGATAGGGGTGGCAATTTTGCGGGTGGTGAGTGATGGGTGTGACGATGATTTACCAGAACTAAATTCGGCAATTAGTCCAGAGGGTTCTCTACAAAATTTTGCTTTGGCGATCGCCATGTTAAAGCAACCAATTGCTGCAATTCGACTAATTCGAGGTTCTTTAAGGGGATTGCAGGTGTTAGAAGAAGTTACAGCCAGTTTGTTCCAAGGATGAATAATTTAAAGGTACACTAAACTCACTCTCGTTACAAGATAAAACCTTGTAATGAATTTTAGGGAGGTTCTGCCTCCAACCCAAGCATTTCTTTTTCTTAGCCTAGAAACGAGTTACTCTCTTCCCCCTCTTCCCCCTCTTCCCCCTCTTCCCCCTCTTCCCCCTCTTCCCCCTCTTCCCCCTCTTCCCACTCTTCCCCCTCTTCCCCCTCTTCCCCCTCTTCCCCCTCTTCCCCCTCTTCCCCCTCTTCCCCCTATGAATGGGTCTCACTTAATGAGGTAATCTTCTAGCGGGACAGGAGTAATACAAGGGTTTAAACTTAACAAGAGTACATTAGACTGTAGATTAATTTCTGGAAGGTTGATTAATTGTGCTATGGGAGAAAGATTCAATTGAGTACGAAATATTCAAAAAGTACGAGTATGCACTGTCTGCAATTGGTGTAGATTTTCACAGAGAAGATGTCCAGGATACTTTATTAGGATGTAGTTTTGCCCTTGAAGATGCTTTCAGAGCAGTCATTGCTTATTGGGTGTGGTTACAGCAGCAAGAACTACTAATGGAATATCCCAGCGCTGTGTTAATTAATGCCCTTGACAAACAGTGGAAGCCAAAAAATTGGTGTGATGAATGGCTCAATTTACCCCAGTTGCAATCCCCAGGACAAAAATGGTATGAAGCAGCAGCTAAAGTATGGGGTTATGATACCCGCAATCAGCTTGTTGCAAATATTGCTCGTGACCGAGGAAAAGAATACATTGTATTTCTCAATGGGAAAGAAATTTTGGTGGAGACTGCATGGCGTTGGGGATGGGAACGAGTGCTTGAATATGTAACAACTTGAGAATTACCTTTAAGTAGGTCGGTACAAATAAAGCGAAGCAGTTAGGGTCGTCAACTGAAGGAAGAGGCTTTGAGCACAAGAGGGTTTGAGCGGTTTTATGTTTGGAAGTCCCTTGGAGTGCTCCCAAACTCATAAAGTCGTAAACGACGCTTAACCTATATCCATGAGGAAGAAGGGAAAAAGGAAAATCGTCCTTGTGCATAAGTGTCTTCTTCCACTCTACTCAAAGCCGCTACCGCGTCTACCTTCCATATCCGTTGGCAGAAGCCTTCGGTCATTTCTCATTGGTCATTGGTCATTGGTCATTGGTAAAGGTTTCAGGGCTATATTTACGTTTCGTAACATTCCAACGCGCTGCCGAGCTTTTTTTAGTCTTGTTGAGAATAGTGCAACATATGACTTAACCCACCTTAAATTCTTGATGGTGCGTTGCGCTACGCGACAACACACCCTACTGTTGCCTGTTGCCTGTTCCCCGTTCCCTCTGATAACTGTTTACTGATAAACTCTTCCTTTCCAACTCCCCCCCTTTCCTTGCCAGTGACGCCATGCGGAATCTACGGTCATAAAGGTATAAAGAAAGGCTATTCCTGGTAAGCAACAGGCAAACCAAGGAGAACAGTTATAAAAGCAGATTGTAGGTAAGTAAGCCAAAGTCATCAACAGCCATATCAGTAAACCCCCAGCCATCAACAACCAATTCCCCATCAACCCACCCAGAATGACAGCTACAGGTGCAACTAAATAAACCAAAATCATCCCCAAAACTGTTCCCAACAGTAACCATGGGGAATAATTCAATTGGGTGTAAGCGCTACGAGCCACCATATCCCAAATTTTACTTAGAGAAGTGTAAGGACGCAGACTGCGCGTTAAAGAACTTAGTCCCAGCCAAATCCGCCGATTTCCAGTAGATTTTACAGCATCAGCTAAAGCACAGTCATCTATTAAAGCTTGGCGAATCGCTTGTATACCGCCAATTTCGGCTAAGGCTTCCCTACGAATTAAAATACAACCCCCAGCCGCAGCAGCTATTTTTTTCTGGGGATTATTTACCCAACGAAAGGGGTAAAGTTTTTCAAAGAAGAACACAAAAGCTGGAATCAACAATTTTTCCCAAAAGCTTTGACATCGCAACCGTACCATCACCGAAACCATATCTAAATCCTCCGTTGCGGCTTTAGCAACTAGACGACTTAGATTTGCAATATCATGCTCAATATCTGCATCAGTCAGCAAAAAATAATCAGGTGCAGATGCTGATGCTTTGTCAAGTCCTTGTTTCATTGCCCAAAGTTTACCAGTCCAACCGGGAGGTAGGGGTGCAGCATTAACAATCTGTAATTGGGAAGATTTTCCCAATGCATGGGCAGCACCGAGAGCAATATTTGCTGTACCATCTGTACTGCCATCGTCTACCAGAAATATGTTAAAAGAACCCGGGTAGTCTTGGTTAAGAAGCGATCGCACAGTAATAGCAATAATATCAGCTTCGTTACGGGCTGGAATTACCGCACAAACCCCAGGTAAATCTTTTAATTCAATGTCTACTACCTCTAATTGTTCATTTGTGCGCCAAAATTGTCCGCGAAAAGCCAGTAAATAGATCCAAATTGCCAAAGAAAGAAGCATCAAAGTGAAAAACATTACACCCATTACCCTATTGCCAATTTTTGCCCTTATATAGCAAAATAATATGTCTAACTTCAAAATATTTTGTGTCTTAGTGCCTTGGTGCTTTATATGTTTTTACCACCAACACACAAAGACACGAAGATAGTCAGGTTTTTTATGCAAACTGAAGACAGGGTGACATTATCAAAACTCGCGGATGCGATCGCAGCCAGCCAAAATTATTTTCTCTCGACTCAAAATCCTACGGGTTACTGGTGGGGAGAGTTGGAGTCAAATGTCACCATCACTGCGGAAGCTGTCCTCTTGCATAAAATTTGGGGAACTGACCATAAAAGACCTCTACACAAAGTTGAATTATACTTGCGTTCTCAGCAACGGAATCATGGTGGTTGGGAACTTTTCTACGGGGATGGAGGAGAACTCAGCACCTCCGTTGAGGCATATATGGCGCTAAAGTTGTTGGGTGTAGGGGAAAATGACCCAGCAATGGTGAAAGCACGTAGGTTTATTTTAAAACTTGGTGGCATCAGCAAAACCCGTATTTTTACGAAGTTACACCTAGCATTAATTGGTTGTTATAGCTGGAGTGGTATTCCTTCCTTACCACCTTGGGTGATGTTGTTGCCGGAGTATTCTCCCTTTAATATTTATGAAATGTCCAGTTGGGCAAGGTCGAGTACTGTACCCTTGCTGATAGTATGCGATCGCCAACCAGTTTTTCGAGTCAATCCAAGTATCACCTTAAACGAGTTATATGCTGAAGGTGTGGATAATGTCCGCTATGAATTACCAAGACAAGGAGATTGGACAGATTTCTTCCTCACCCTGGATAATGCCTTTAAGTGGACAGAAAGCTTAAATTTAGTACCATTCCGGGAAGAAGGTATTAAAGCCGCACAAAAATGGATTTTAGAACGGCAAGAAGTTACCGGTGATTGGGGTGGAATTATCCCAGCTATGTTGAATTCCCTCCTGGCTTTACGAACTCTGGGTTATGACGCTGCCGATCCGATTGTCGAACGAGGATTACAAGCAGTTGATAACTTTGCCATTGAAACTGAGGATAGTTATCGTGTCCAACCTTGTGTTTCCCCAGTTTGGGATACCGCTTGGGTAGTGCGTGCTTTAGTTGAATCTGGTTTACCAGGAAATCATCCCGCTGTGGTGCGTGGGGGAGAGTGGCTGTTAACTAAGCAAATTCTCGATTATGGGGATTGGCAGGTGAAAAATCCCCAAGGAAAACCGGGAGGATGGTCATTTGAATTTGATAATCGTTTTTACCCCGATGTCGATGACACCGCTGTAGTGGTCATGACTTTGGATATGGTGAAATTACCGAATGAACAACTCAAACAAGCAGCCATGATTCGCGCTTTCAAATGGGTTGCTTCTATGCAATGTCACCAAGGTGGTTGGGCTGCTTTTGATATTAACAACGACCAAGACTGGCTTAACTCTATACCCTATGGTGACCTGAAGGCAATGATTGACCCCAACACCGCAGATGTCACCGCTAGAGTGTTAGAAATGTTGGGTAGCTCTAACCTCTCAATTGATCATCATAATTTACAGCGAGCCATTTCCTACCTCATCCGCGAACAAGAACCGGAAGGTTGCTGGTTTGGTCGTTGGGGGGTAAATTATATTTACGGTACTAGTGGAGCACTGTCAGCACTGTGCTTAATCGCACCTAGAGAACATCAAGTGAATATCCAACGCGGTGCAGCTTGGTTGGTAAGTTGTCAAAACCCAGATGGGGGTTGGGGAGAAACCTGTCGTAGCTATGACGACCCCACCCTCAAAGGTAAAGGTGTAAGTACAGCATCACAAACAGCCTGGGCATTAATTGGTTTAATGGCAGCAGGGGAAACAACTGCTACAGGGGCTGAAGATGCCATTGAACGAGGGGTTGCTTATCTGTTAGACACTCAAGACACAGATGGCACTTGGAATGAGTCAGAATTCACGGGTACAGGCTTTCCTGGTCATTTTTACCTCAAATATCATCTCTATCACCAATTCTTTCCCTTAATTGCTCTCGGTCGCTATCAAAGATTGAAATTGAAAGGGTGAAGTATTTGTCAGAGGTTAAAATAATTCGAGCGTTGCATAAATGCGGGATGATTTTAATAGTTTTGTGGAATGGGCATCTTGTCCTTTCCTTCGTCAGAAACCGGGTTTCTTAAGATTATTGACCTGTAAAATCCTAGATTTTAGTTTAGAAACCCGGTTTCTCTAGTGCTTTTTTGTTAGGTGGAATGGGCATCTTGGGTGGAATGGGCATCTTGGGTGGAATGGGCATCTTGCCTGTTCCTTATATTTTCGCCAGAAACCGGGTTTCTTAAGATTATTGACCTGTAAAATCCTAGATTTTGGTTTAGAAACCCGGTTTCTCTACACCACTCATATTTATCCCTTAATTTAGTGATACTGCTACGCAACAAGTAAACTACGTAATCCCTACAGAGGTAGGCACAATTAAATATAAGATCAGACCTGTAGTAACAAAAAAATCAAAATCATGATTCAACTATACTACTGGCCCACAGCAAACGGTCATAAAATTACCATATTTCTCGAAGAAGCGGGTCTTGAATACCAAATTATACCAATTGATATTCGTGCTGGCGACCAATTCAAACCAGAGTTTCTGCAAGTATCGCCCAACAACCGCATACCAGCAATAGTTGATACAGCCCCAGTAGATGGTGGCGAACCAATCTCAATCTTTGAGTCGGGAGCGATTTTGCTTTATTTAGCTGAAAAAACTGGAAAATTCCTCCCCAATAACTTACGCGATCGCAAGTTAGTAACTGAGTGGTTATTCTGGCAAATAGGGGGTTTAGGACCAATGGCTGGACAGACCAATCACTTTACTCAATATGCCCCTGAAAAAATTGACTATGCCATAAATCGCTATGTTAAAGAAACAAACCGACTCTACGGTGTGATGAATCGCCAGCTTGAAGGACGTGACTATTTAGCTGATAATTATTCAATTGCTGATATGGCTTGTTATCCTTGGATTGTTCAACATCAGCAACAACAACAAAATCTGGAAGATTTCCCCAATTTGAAACGCTGGTTTGAGAAAATTCAATCTCGCGAAGCAGTTATCCGTGCTTACGCTAGGGGAGCAGAGTTCAAAGGACAACCAGTAATTACCGAAGAAATTCGCAATATTCTTTTTAACCAAACAGCAGAAACTATTGAAAAGTTGAAATAAAGAAGAGCCTCTGGCTCTATGTACTAGTAACTAGGCTGTTCTGGTAACCAGGCTGAGCCTGGTTACCCTAGTTACTAGGCTCAGCCTAGTAACTAGAATAGGGATATCATTTGCTACTGCTTACAGTTGCAGCTTTTCTTGCTTCTTCAACCCAGCCATCAAACAATTCTTGATTATTCTTAATCCACTCTTTGGCATGGCGACGGATATCTGCTACTCTATTTTCTCCTTCCTGAAGCCGTTCATTTTGGGCACTGATATCGTCAACGGGAATCTGAATTAGTTCAAACAAACGCTTAGCGGAGGGGTTATCAGCCAAAAATTCCTTATTAGCGACGATTTGCATATTATCAATAGCAAATCCCAGATTTTTCCCATTATATGAAGTATCTTTTTCTGTCCAATTTTTCTGGTGTCCGGGTAGAGAAGTGAAAGGAACTTCTAGCCAAGTTACATCTTTACCCGGTTTTAATACTGCACTCATCCACATAGGAGTCCAAGTGTAATAAAGAACTGGTTTTCCTTGCTTTTGGCGAGTAATGGTGTCTACAATTAGGGCTGAATAACTTCCTTGGTCTTGTTCAACGGTATTTTCTAGTCCGTAAGCCTTAATGTGATGCTGAATCACAAATTCACAAAACCAACCCGAATTGCACCCGGTCAAATTTGCCTTGCCATCCCCATCTGAATCAAAAAGTTTGGCAATTTTTGGATCTTTGAGTTGTCCAATGTTGGTGATATTGTATTTATCAGCAGTTTTTTTATCAATCTGATAACCTTGCAAGAGATTAGGAGTGAGAACTCCAACTTTTTCTAACTTTTGTTGACCACCACCTTTTTCAAAGAACGGCTTATGACCTTTTTCCCAATGGACACCCATGTAATCTAGGTCTCCTTGTCCTAAAGCCAGGTGCATTGTGGTGTATTCAATTTGTCTGGGTTCTGGAGTTTTGTAACCAAGCTTTCTTAAACCAATGTTAATAATTTCGGTTTGGAATCGTTCTTCCTGCAAGGTACCATGGGCAGATTCTACCTTCACACCTTTACCGGGCATTAATTTGCCTGTGGATGTTGTAGAAACTGGGGAAGTTTGTTGTTTGGTAATGGAAGCAACCAATAAGGCTAATATAATGGTTGCTGCAAAGATAGCTAAAGTAAATTTTTTGGCTTTCGACCCCTGAAGAAAAAAACCTACCGGACCTCGTTCCTTCCAGGAGAGTTGACTGTCGCTTTTACCAAAAACATGGGTTATGCGGTCAAGCATCACCGCAATCAGGACAATACTTAATCCTCCCACAGATGCTAGTCCCACATTTAACTGACCCAAACCCTGCAATACCATCAGTCCCAGTCCCTTCACAGCAATCATGGAGGTGACTACTGACATGGATAAAGCCAACAGAATGGCTTGGTTTACCCCAGTGAGGATAGTTGGCATGGCTAGGGGAATTTGTACCTCCCACAGTATTTGTCTGGGGGTAGAACCAAAGGCTGTGGCTGCTTCCACTACTTCTGCCGATACTTGGCGAATTCCTAGGCTAGTTAGGCGAATTAAGGGGGGTACAGCGAAGATAAAGGTGGCTATGACTCCCGAAACTTCCCCAATGCCAAACAGCATCACCACGGGGACGAGGTAGACAAATGAGGGCAAGGTTTGCATGGCATCCAGGATGGGTTGCAGCCATTTCTCTAACCGCTGATTACTAGCGCTGAGAATGCCAAGGGTGATACCAACTACCATGCAAAAAGCCACAGCAGTTACCACCAGGGATAATGATACTATCGCTTCCTCCCAGGCACCGAAAAAGCCAATCAAACTCAGGGCAACAACGCTATAAATGGCTATTTTACCTCCCGCTATTTGCCAAGCCAGCAAACCAACCAAAATTAGGAAAATTAACGGCGGAATGGCAAGGAAAAACGATTGTATACTCTCTAGGGTAAAGCTGATGGGAATGCGAATGGCTTGGAACAGGGGACGATAGTTCTCAACTATGTAGTTAACGCTTTTACTAATCCAATCTTCTAAGGGTAAGGTATAAAACTCAAAGGGATTGAGAATTGCGTCTAACCCCCCTTGATTAGTAGCAATGAAGTCAGAGGTTAGATTTGGCAAAATGAACACAATCAGCCTGTCTCCTATCTTGGGTGGACGTTGTGGATTTCAACAATAAGTTTTTGTTTATATATATTTTTGATATTGATCTATAATTTAACACAAATAATCATATTGCTTATGATTCTGGTTTTAATTTCGTCGATATTTAATGAAATAGACATAACTGAGTCCGTAACACTGTCGTGTTTTCCCCGCAATTAGATTGAACTATTATATCAATTTCAGAAATTTCTCAAAATTACGTTAGGATTTCAATAAATATTAGATTGATAATCTATGACCAGATTATATGTTAGTTGATGAAGCAGAAAATCAATCAACAAGATGAGATTGGAAAAACATTTTAGAATACCCAGTTCAATCCCTTATTTAGTATTTAACAAAAGGCTTTCCACAGCTTGATGATTTGGTAACATTGTAATAACTGTATCTGTTTGACGAGCAACTATTTCTGGCGATTCTGCCCATTGTGCTCCTTTTTCGATCAGGTTTTCTGCTGATTTTAAACGCAAATCATGGACAATCAACGAAAAATCTGCTTCAAGTAAATTTCTTGCCATGGGATTTCCCATGTTACCAACACCGATAAAGCCTATTTTATTCATCCTTTTTTAGTCCCCCGGTATATATATTAAATCTTTTGAAACTCTATAAAAAATTGTTCTTTCGTTGGCGCTGGCTGATATTTAAACCCAGAATTTGCTAGGATTTTAATCGTATCATCAAAACCATAAATGCGGTAAGTAAGTGTTTGTTTGTATGGGATAGATATTAGCGAACAATCTTTGTTAGTAGCAGAAAAGCTCGACATTTATCAAGGTTTATCTCTAGGGGAATTGGGGAACAAACTTGATTTTGCAGACAATTCTTTTGACGCTTGGGTATCGAGTGGTGTTTTTACTAGAAAACAAGTACCACTCAATGCTTTTGAAGAACTGATTCGGATTTTGAAACCAAGTGGTCTAATAATGGTTGCTTTCCGAGTAGAAGACAATGATTATTATTACAATAAAATCAAAGAGTACTGTGCCCAAAACGTTCTGGAGGAAGTCTGGAAAAATAGACTTGGTGTTTTAAAAAGCTGCAATCACGATTTGGTGATCCTCAAAAAAACGAGAACCGTTTAATTATCACTGGTTGCTAATATTAGCAAGAATATCAGCCAATTCTACTAACCCTTGGAATTTACCTTTCTCATCAACTACAGCCACAGGTAGTCCTTGTTGGTAAAGAGGAAAAGTATCTTCTAGGTTAGTATCAGCTTTAACTTGAGGAAAGTCAGTTTGCATTACTTTGGTGATGTCTGATTTTCCCTCTTCTAAGGCTGATTCAATACTTTGTCTATCAACCATTCCCACGGGTTTACCATGGGTATCCACAACGCACATATGTCCGGTAGCATGGTCTGACATTTTTCCTAGTACTACACTTGGTGAATCTTCACCGAGAACTAAAGGGGTGATTTTACGAACAATTGATTTAGTGGTAAGTACTTGGGCGCGGTTGACATCTTCGGTAAAGGCGCTAATATAGTCATCAGCAGGTTGAGTGATAATTTCCTCCGGTGTGCCAATTTGTACAATTGCACCATCTTTCATCACCGCGATGCGATCGCCAATTTTTAATGCTTCTTGAATATCATGACTAATAAATACAATAGTTTTGTGTAGCTCTTTTTGCAGTCGTAGCAATTCATCTTGCATTTCCCGACGAATCAAGGGGTCTAATGCGCTGAATGCCTCATCCATGAGTAAAATATCTGCATCTGTAGCTAAAGCACGGGCTAAACCTACCCTTTGCTGCATCCCACCGCTGAGGGAGGAGGGTAAATAATCTGCCCATTGGGCTAAACCCACAGCTTCTAGGGTTTCTAGGGCTTTTTGACGGCGTTCGTCTTTGTCTATCCCTTTTACTTTTAAACCATATCCTACATTTTCAGCCACCGTTCTGTGGGGAAATAGCCCAAATCGCTGAAATACCATGGACACTTTGGTTAAGCGAATTTCTCGCATCCGTTTATCATCAACATGGGCAATGTCTTCACCGTCTATATAAATATGTCCACTGGTAGGATGAATGAGGCGATTTATACAGCGAACCAGGGTAGATTTACCGGAGCCAGATAATCCCATTACCACAAACAATTCCCCTTGATTAATGGTAAAAGAGACATCGGCAATACCTAAAACATTACCTGTTGCCTTTAAAATAGAGTCCCTAGTGCCACCGGAGCGAAACAAATTCAGAGCAGCATGAGGCTTTTCTCCATAAATTTTAATCAGATGCTCAATGACAATTTTAGACTCTGGATGCTTCATTTGTCTTTCTTCCTGGAGACTCCGGCTAAATTGGTACAAAGGATTTTCCAATCACACAAATCAGTGCAATCAGTGAAATCTGTGATCCACTTTTGACTGTTTTGGGTGACAAACATCTAGCATCACAGAGATTTGATTTGATTTGACATAACAGAGTTGATCCATATCTTTTATATATTATATTGTATCCTATTATTCATGATTGCCCAAATCGTTAAAATACCATGGACACTTTTTTTTCGTCAAAGGAATCTCTCTCATCCGTTTCTCGTCAACATAGGGTATGATATGATTTAATTTTGACTTTTGATTCAGTGTCTTGCTCCTATTCGTATATAATTATCAAATACGTGAGTCAAAATCCTTTTTTGAATTTTGTGTCTTGATTTCTTTGTTGCCCCTTACACCCTAGTTTGATAGTAATCTATCCAGTAATCTATCTGTTTCATTATTGTTCTAATCCATAATGATGTTATGAATATTCAAACTGAATACCAGAAGAAAGTTGATTTGACACAACAGATAACCTACTGGCAGGAAAATTTAGGAAAACCCATATCAATTCTAGATATTCCATCGGATTATTCGCGATCGCATCTTTCATTAACCAAGAAAAAATTTGTCAAAATCAAATTAGAGTCAAATCTGACCCGAGAACTCAGTCAATTTTGCCGCAGTCAACACTTCACGAAATTTATACCACTACTAGCGGCATTGAAGGCATTGTTAGGACGCTACACGGGACAGGAGGATATAATTATTGGTTCTGTAAGTGCTGATAGTCTGCACCCAGAATCAGGAAAGAGGAATTTTGTCAATCCCATTGCTTTAAGAACTGATGCTATCTCTAATTTCAGCGCTGGGGAGTTAATAGAGTCGGTAGCTAAAACCGTTAGAGAAGCAGCATCCCATCGAGATTATCCCTTCTCTAGACTAGTTGCAGAAGTAGTAGGGGATCGAGAACTGACTAATCCTGGGATTTTTCAGGTGATGTTAGTTCCTAATGGGGAATTTGAACTTTCAGGGATTCCAGTTACGGGTAAACATCTAGAAGAAATATCACAATATAGTGAGCAATGTGACATAGTTATCCTGACTGAGGATACTCCAACAGGCTTAGAAATTACCTGGGAATATAATGGTGAGTTATTTACAACAGGCTCAATTGAAAGAATGTTGGGGCATTGGCAAATGCTGCTCCAGGGAATAATTGCTGATCCAGAACAAGATGTAGCAATTTTACCATTATTAAGTGCAGCCGAAAGAGAGCAACTCCTAGTGGAGTGGAACGATACCCAACAAGACTATCCCCAAGATCGGTGTATCCATGAGTTATTTGAGCAACAGGTAGCAATTAACCCTGATGCTGTAGCGGTGGTGTTTGGGGATGAGAAATTAACCTATGGAGAGCTAAATCAAAGAGCTAACCAATTAGCCCATTATTTAATTAAACTGGGAGCGCAACCAGATACTCTGATCGGAATTTCTGTTGAGCGTTCCCCAAAGATGATTGTTGGGTTATTGGGAATTCTTAAAGCTGGTGCTGCTTATGTACCACTAGATCCAACCTATCCCCCAGAACGTCTGGCATATATGTTATCAAGTGCCAAGGCAGGGATATTGTTGACTGATTCGGATAGTCAAGGTTTGGTAGAGTCTTTTGCTGGGGAAGTAGAACCATTAACGGTGGTTTGTTTAGATCGTGATTGGGAGGTCATTGCTACAAACAGTCAAGGTAATCCTACTAGTAGATCCCGTCCTGAAAACTTAGCATATACCATCTACACATCAGGCTCTACAGGTAAGCCCAAAGGGGTACAACTTGCCCATCGGGGAGTAGTTAACTTTTTAACATCTATGGCTCGTCAGCCAGGATTAACCGCCAAAGATACTCTGGTTGCAGTTACTACCATATCCTTTGACATTGCCGGACTAGAGCTTTATTTACCCCTGATTGTGGGAGCAAAGGTGGTTTTGGCAACCAGGGAAATTGCCTCTTCGGGACAGTTACTAGGGAAATTACTGAAAGATAGCGGTGCGACGGTAATGCAAGCAACTCCCGCTACCTGGTATTTGCTATTGGGATCTGGGTGGAAAGGTATTGGGGGGCTGAAAATTCTCTGTGGTGGAGAGGCTTTACCCCAAGAACTAGCGAAAGCACTGCTAGATAGACAAGCTGACCTGTGGAATATGTACGGACCAACTGAAACCACGATTTGGTCAACAGTTTGTCAGGTGAAGCCAAAAGAGGGAGAATTGTACAGCAAAGATACTCCAGAGTCAATTGGTAGACCCATTGCTAACACCCAAATTTATATCCTCGATCAGTATCTACAACCAGTTCCTATCGGGGTTATTGGGGAATTGTACATAGGGGGAGATGGTTTAGCCAGAGGGTATCGCGATCGCCCAGATTTAACGGCAGAAAGATTTATTCCGAACCCTTTTGATGAGTCAAAGAAAGTATATAAAACAGGAGACCTTGCCCGTTACCTGGCAGATGGGAATATTGAATTTTTGGGTCGCATCGACCATCAAGTGAAGGTAAGGGGTTTTCGCATCGAGTTAGGAGAAATCGAATCAGTTTTAAACCGACACCCCGGGGTAAATCAGAGTGTGGTAGTTGCCAGGGAGAATAAATCTGAGCATACAGTGGGAGGGGATAAGCGTTTAGTAGCTTATGTGGTAGCTAATCCCAACTACGAAGGCAATTCAGAAAAGGAATCCCAAGAAATTCAAGAGCAATGGCAGGAATTGTGGAATCTTGCCTATAGTCAGAATGCTGAGGGGGCAGACCCTACATTTAATATTAATGGATGGAATGACAGTTACTCTGGGGCAGCCATTCCAGCGGTAGAAATGCGAGAATGGGTAGATGGGACAACGGAGCGGATTCTCTCGTGTCAACCCCAGCGCGTACTGGAAATTGGCTGCGGTACGGGGATGTTTTTATTCCGGGTTGCTCCCCACTGTGATTCGTACTGGGGTATCGATTTAGCACCAGAAGCTTTACGCTATATAGAATCACAGTTTCCATCTTTGCCTGGTGATTGGTCTGGTGTCAAACTGTTGCAAGGCTCTGCTGACACAGCTTTTGATGCCATAGAGGAGCCAGAATTAGATACGCTGATTATCAATTCTGTAGTCCAATTATTTCCTGGCATCGATTATTTGGTAGAGGTGATAGAAAGGGCAGCAAAGACATTAAAACCAGGGGGAACCATTTTTATCGGAGATGTGCGTAGCTTGCCCTTGCTGTCAGCTTTCCATGGCTCTGTGCAGTTACATCAAGCTCCCCTATCTTTAACTAAGGAGCAGTTAAAGCAGAGAATAGAAAAGGCTACCATCCAAGAGGGTCAAATGGCAATAGACCCAGACTTATTCTTGGCTTTAGGGGAATATTTGCCGCAAATTAGCCATGTGCAAATTCAAATCAGACGGGGACGTTACCACAATGAAATGAGTAAGTTCCGCTACGATGCGATTCTGCATGTTGGTAAGGAAATGCCTGCTGCAGTGGAACCTAGTTGGCAGGAATGGCAGAAAAATCAACTTAGTTTGTCTTCTGTGCGGCAAATGCTGTTGGAGGAGCAACCAGAGGTATTGGGTATAAAACAAGTCCCTAATGCCCGTTTAGCAACGGAGAGCAAACTTTTAGAATTCTTAGAGGATAGCCAAAGTGCCACGGTAGGGGAACTAACAGAAGCTCTAAAACTCTTAGAGTCAACTGGAATTGAGCCAGAAGATTGGTGGGAGTTGGGTGAGGAACTAGGTTATAAAGTTTACATTAATTGGTGCCCAACTGACAGCAACTGCTACGATATCATTTTGCAGGCAGAAGATTGTCACATACCCTACAGTTACCAGTCCCTCAAAGGAAACAGAAAGCCTTGGACATCCTATGCTAATAATCCTTTACAAGGGAAGGTTGCAGCCAATCTAGAGCCAGAGTTACGCAGTTATTTACAAGAAAATTTACCGGACTACATGGTGCCCACGGCTTTTGTCACTTTGGATACCATGCCTTTGACACCAAATGGTAAGGTGAATCGTCTAGCACTCCCTGCACCAGATAGATCCCGTCCTAATTTGGCTACGGACTTAATTATGCCAGAGTCAGAAATGGAAGAGGCGATCGCCAAAGTATGGCAGGAAGTGTTGCAACTGGATATTGTGGGTATTAATGATAACTTCTTTGAGTTGGGTGGAAATTCTCTGTTGCTAACCCAGGTGTACAGTAAGTTGAGTACCAGTTTGGAGTTAGATATATCCATCGTCAAACTGTTTCAATATCCCACCATTGAGGAATTAGCTCAACATTTGAGTCAAACAGAGGCAGAAAAACCCTCAAAGATAGGGCAGAAAGCAAAAAGGAAACCCCTACAAAAAGACGAAGATATTGCCATTATCGGTATTTCCTGTCGTTTCCCAGGAGCAAAAAATATCGATGAGTATTGGCAGAATTTGCGAGAGGGTGTAGAATCTATATCTTTCCTGAGGGATGAGGAATTAGAAATAGATGACAAGAGCATCTTAAGAGATCCTAACTATGTGAAAGCAGGGTCTGCATTACCGGATATTGACCTATTTGATGCCAGATTTTTTGGTTACAGTGCCAAAGAAGCAGAAATCATGGACCCCCAACAGCGGGTATTCTTGGAGTCTGCTTGGTCAGCTATAGAAAATGCTGGTTATAATCCAGAGACCTATGAAGGTTCTATAGGGGTTTATGCAGGTTCGGGGATGAACACTTATTTAATTAATAATGTCCATCCCAGTCGTAGTTTTTCTTCCCAACGCACCTTTTTAGGTTCAGCCTTTGATTTACAGGTGAGACTTGCCAATGGTAAAGATTTTCTCCCCACAAGGGTTTCATATAAATTAAACTTAAATGGACCTTCAGTCAACGTGCAAACAGCCTGTTCCACTTCCCTGGTAGCGGTGCATATGGCTTGCCAAAGTATCCGCAATGGGGAATCTGACATGGCTTTAGCTGGGGGTGTAGCCATTGGTGTTCCCCAAAAAGTCGGCTACGTCTACCAAGAAGACATGATATTTTCTCCTGACGGACATTGTCGAGCTTTTGATGAACAAGCACAAGGAACAGTATTTGGCAATGGGGTGGGAATTGTAGTCCTCAAGAGATTGAGCCAAGCACTATCAGATGGAGATAATATCTATGCAGTCATCAAAGGTTCGGCAATTAATAACGACGGTGGCTTAAAAGTTGGATATACAGCTCCCAGCGTGGAAGGACAAGCAGAGGTAATTGCTCAAGCATTGGATGCAGCAGCAATTAATGCAGATTCCGTCAGCTATGTGGAAGCACACGGAACGGGAACAGCGTTAGGAGATCCGATTGAAATTGCTGGATTAACCCAAGCTTTTCGCCAAACAACCGAGAAAACAGGTTTTTGTGCCATTGGTTCGGTAAAGACTAATATTGGACATTTAGTGGAAGCAGCAGGGGTTGCTGGACTGATTAAAACCATCCTTGCACTCAAGCACCAACAGATACCCCCAAGTCTGCATTTCCAACAGCCAAATCCCAACATTGATTTTGACAATAGTCCCTTTTATGTGAATACCAAACTCAGGGAATGGGAGAGAAATGGAACTCCTCGACGGGCAGGAATCAGTTCTTTTGGCATGGGAGGAACTAATTGTCATGTAGTCTTGGAAGAAGCACCAGATTCTTGTAGGGTAGGCATCTTGCCTGCCTCAGAAGTAGAAGAAACAGGCAGGATGCCTGTTCCACAGGGCAAGATGCCCATCCCACAAAATGAGCGAACACAGCATATTTTCACTCTCTCTGCGAAGACGGAGGAGGGATTACGTAAATATGCTGATATTTATGTCAAATATTTGCGGGATGTATCAGTAAATGGCGGGGAAGATATATCCTTAGCAGACATTTGCTTTACTGCCAACACAGGACGGAAGCATTTTAACCATCGTTTAGCGGTGGTGGCTCAATCAACAGCAGAATTGCAGCAGAAATTAGCGGAGTGGGAAGATGAGTTGACTGGTGTAGTTAATCATCGCGTCAAACCAGCAAAAATAGCTTTTCTGTTTACAGGACAAGGTTCTCAGTACATTGATATGGGTAGGCAACTCTACGAAAGTGAGCCTACTTTTAGGGAAACCATCGACTACTGCGATAAAATATTGCGATCGCATTTAGAGAAACCTTTACTGGAGATACTCTATCCGCAGACAGCAGAGGAGGATTTAGCAGCATCTATCAATGAAACTGCTTATACCCAACCAGCTTTATTTGCGATTGAATATGCTCTGTGTCAATTATGGCAATCTTGGGGTATAAAACCCGACGTTGTTATGGGACACAGTATTGGGGAATATGTTGCGGCAACGGTTGCGGGAGTCTTTAGTTTAGAAGATGGTTTGAAGCTGATTGCACAACGGGGAAGATTAATGCAAGAACTTCCTCAAGATGGGGAAATGGTTGCTTTACTAACTTCGGAAGCTAAAGCATTAGCAGCGATTCAACCCTATGGGGAAGATATTTCTTTAGCAGCGATTAATGGACCGGAAAGCGTGGTAATTTCTGGTAAGCGGTCAGCAATTAATGCTGTTGTTGCTACTAGTGAAGCTCAAGGAATTAAAACCAAGAAATTAACTGTCTCCCATGCTTTCCATTCTCCATTGATGGAACCAATACTGGCAGATTTTGCCAGGGTTGCTGGGGAGGTAAACTTTGGGACACCCAAAATTACACTAATATCTAATTTGACGGGCAAAGTGGCAACAGATGAGGTAACTACCCCACAATACTGGTGTGACCACATTCGTCAACCTGTGAGGTTTGCTGCTGGGATGGCTACTATGGCACAGCAGGGAGTAGATGTATTTTTGGAAGTAGGAGCTAAACCAATATTATTGGCAATGGGACGCCGTTGTCTACCAAAACATCAAGGAATTTGGTTGCCTTCTTTGCGTCCCCAACAAGATAATTGGCAACAGTTATTCAGCAGTTTGGCAGAACTTTATGTCAGGGGAATTGCCATAGATTGGATTGGTTTTGATGACAATTATCAACGTCGTCGTCAACCTTTGCCTACTTATCCTTTCCAAAGACAACGTTATTGGATTGAAGCTCCCAAATGGTATAAAAATGGAGAATCTATCCCTAAAAATAGCAATGAAAATGGAAAAGTAAGTGACAACAAAACTCTGGATACTCCTCAAGAGGAATTAGAGAATTGGTTATATCAAGTTGAGTGGCAACCTCAAGAATTCAGTGCTAATTTATCGGAGAATTTACTAGGTGCAAATGGCACTCCCAGCAACTGGTTGATATTTGCTGATGGTCAGGGAATTGGACAACAATTGAGTGAGAAAATCCAGTCCCAGGGAGGAGTCTGCACCCTAGTGTTCCCAGGAAAGGAATATCAACAGCTAGGAGAAAGGGAGTTTGTAATTGCTGCCGATAATCCCCAGCATTTTCAGCAGTTAGTTACAGCCCTACCCCCTGTAAGTCGGGTAGTACACCTATGGAGTTTGGATATACCAGAACCAAGGCATGAGGAGAATTTGGTAGGATTTTCTCAATTAGGTTGTGGTAGTACACTACATTTAGTCCAAGCACTGTTAGGAGTAGATGGTAAAACCCCTTCTCTGTGGTTAGTAACCCAAGGGACTCAATTAATCGCCGATTATCCAGTAACAGGTGTGGCTCAATCTCCATTATGGGGAATGGGAAAGGCGATCGCTGTTGAACATCCCGAATTTAACTGTGTAAGGTTAGATTTAGGTGATTGCACAACAGAGGGTCAAGTTAACGTTCTCTGGTCAGAAATTAAGCATTCCTGGGGTTGTGAGGATATTGAAGACCAAATTGCTTGGCGAGATAATAAACGCTATGTTCCCAGATTAAGCCGCTACCATGGTTCGGAAGCTAATCGTAAATCTCTGGGTATCAGAGAAGATGGTAGCTATTTAATTACTGGGGGATTGGGAGACATTGGTTTAAGAGTCGCTAGCTGGCTAGTAGAAAAAGGAGCGAAGAATTTAGTATTACTAGGAAGAAGTCAACCCAAAGCTGCTGCTAGTGCTAAATTGGCAGAAATGGAACAGCTTGGTGTGCAAGTAGAGGTAGTTCAAGCAGATGTATCCGATAGCGAGCAACTTACCTCTGTATTTAAGCAAATTCACCAAACTCTACCACCGTTACGGGGTATCATTCATGCTGCTGGTACTACAGATGATGGGATTCTTCAGCATTTAAATTGGCAGAAGTTTGCCAAGGTTTTACAACCAAAAATGCAAGGGTCTTGGAATCTGCATTGTTTATCAGCAGACCTGGATTTAGACTTCTTTGTGGTCTTTTCTTCCATTGCTTCCTTGCTGGGTTCTGCTGGTCACGGTAACTATGTTGCAGCCAATAGTTTTCTCGATAGTTTTGCAGGTTATCGTCAAAGTAAAGGATTATCTGCGTTGAGTGTTAATTGGGCAGTTTGGTCGAAGATAGGATTAGCTTCTCGCAATCTTCAGGTATTAGACCGTCTGCAAAATTCCGGAATAGGTGCAATCACTGCCAAGCAAGGTTTGCAAGTGTTGGAGAAATTGTTAGCAGAACAACCTACAAATGTGGGATTTGTGCCGATTAATTGGTCATTATTTGAAGAAGAAAGTTGGTCGGATTCAGCTTTCTTTAAAGATTTAAAACAAGCATCAGCACAACTATCCCCACAACCGAAAAAGTTAACCATTCGCCAACAATTAGCACAAATTCCTATTGGTGAAGGTCGTAAGCGATTATCAACTCACGTTTGCTCTTTAATTGCGAAAACTCTGGGATTAAAATCCGCAGAAAAGTTAGATAAATCGGCACGGTTGATTGACTGGGGATTAGATTCTTTGATGTCTATTGAACTGCGCAATCATCTGCAATCGAGTTTAGAATGTTCTTTGCGTTCTACCTTATTTTTTGACTATCCCACCACCGAAGCATTAGTAGAATATTTAGCTTCCCAAGTGCTAGGACTAGGAGGAGTAGATAACCACAAATCCTTAGATATATCTGGTCAGAAAACAACCTTAGTCCCAATTCAACCCCAAGGTGATAAACCACCTTTATTCCTCGTTCCTGGAATTCTTGGTAGTTTCTTCGACCTTTATCCTTTAGTAAAGTGTTTGGGAGCAGACCAACCCGTTTATGGCTTACGATATCTAGGACTAGAAGAGGATGAAAAACCATTATCTCAAATTGCTGAGATAGCTAAATATCATGTGCAAACTTTGCAAACCATTCAACCTATTGGACCATTACAAATTGCAGGTTATTCCTTTGGAGGAAAAGTTGCCTTTGAAGTGGCTCAACAATTACGCAATCTAGGTCGTACAGTTTCTTGGCTAGGCATTATAGATGTCCAGGTAGAAGCTCCCACCATAGAAAAGCAAGCAGCTAATTGGGATGATGTTCAACATATTGTCGAGTTAGCGAAGTTCTATCAAGGCATTTTTGAGACTAATTTTAATTTGGATGTCAAAGCGAAATCCTCTGACAATGCTATGGAATTAATGGACTACCTAATTGCCCAATTGAGCCAGCAAGGACATAAAATATCCCAACCAGAACTCCAGAGAATCCTAGAACTTTACAAAGCTAATATACAAGCTAATGCTAGCTATATAGCCCAAGGAATTGATTCAACTTCTATTACCTTCTTCCGAGCTAGCGAGTTGGGAGCTTTGGGGAATTATTTACCCGATTTAACTATGTCTGAAGCAGATCCAACTTGGGGTTGGAAGCAGCTTTCAGTTAATCCTGTAGAACTGCAAATTGTTCCAGGAAATCATTTCACTATGCTCACTAAACCCCAGGTTCAGATATTAGCCCAAAAGCTGCAAGCAACTCTGAAAAAAGCAATTGAATTGGTTTGAACTAAATATAGAAACCGGGTTTCTTTTGGCATACATAGTCAAATTCTCGGTTCTCCACCTATAAAAACCCGGTTTCTTTTCTTACACAATCAAAACGATGGCATTGCTGAATTAAGAGATGAATATGAGTGGTGCAGGCATCTTGTTTAACTCATAAATATAGAAAACGGGCAGGGATGCCCGTTCCACAAACCAAGATGCCTATCCCACAAAACTCTTGCCTTACTTGACTTTTATCGCCTACTTATTTCTAATTTAGATGAATATCTGATAGATTCCTACTATCAAGATATCTACGGTTATAACGGCTCGAAAAACTGGAATTCCATTCTTAAAAGAGTTTGAACTAGTTCATCTGAAAACATTTGGTGTAGCAAGCCGATTCGGTCAATTCATAAACTATAAAAGGAGAAATAATATGAATATAGAAGACAAAATCCAGTGGGTATATAGCTCCCAAAATAATCAGGAATTAACTGAACGCTATGATGTTTGGGCAAAGGACTACGAAAAAAATGTAGATGACCAATTTGGCTATATAGGACCAGAACCAGCAGCAGATGTATTGGTTAAATATGTGTCCCCAGATGCCAGAATTTTGGATGCTGGAGCAGGTACGGGTTTAGTAGGGGAAATTCTTCATCAACGGGGATACCATAACCTAGAAGCGATGGACATCTCCCCAGGTATGCTCAAGGAAGCAGAGCAAAAGAACGTCTACACAAAACTACATCAGGGCATTTTAGGGGAAGCATTAGACTTTCCCACTGCTACCTTTGATGCCATTATCAGTGTAGGAGTGTTCACCTATGGACATGTAGGTAGTGACGCTTTTGATGAACTAATTAGGATTACTAAACCAGGAGGATATATTGTCTTTACTGTCTCCGTTGGTCATTACGAAAATAGCGATTTCCAAACCAAGTTTACCTCATTAGAATCTTCTGGTAAGTGGGAAAATGTAGAAACAACAGAGCCATTTCTATGCCATTTAAAAAAAGACACTGGTGTTCAACTGCAAGTTTGGGTTTATCGAATTAAGTAGCCTTGCAAGATAACTTTAGTAGAGCAATATTTTTGTAGAAACATGGGTCATGAAAAATTTCTACAAGGTCGTGTAGCGATGGTAACTGGTGGGACTTCTGGTATAGGTAGAGCGATCGCTCAGTCTTTAGCCGCAAGAGGAGCTAATCTAGCCATTGGTTCTCGTTCAGCCAGCCAAAGTTCCTGCCAAGCTGAAATTGAGTCATTAGGAGTGAAAGCTCTAGTAATGAATTTAGACGTTGCTGCAACTGATTCAGTCAAGAATTTCTATGAATCTGTAGTCACAACTTTTGGTCAAGTAGATATCCTGGTAAATGCCGCTGGGATAACTTCTGTGCATAGCATCTGTGGTCATCCCGACGAATTATGGCATCGGATTATAGATGTTAATCTCAATGGCATTTATCGCACCATTAAGCTTTGTCTACCAGGAATGATTGAGCGTCAGTGGGGTCGTATAATCAATATTGCTTCTACTGCTGCCACCGTAGGAAGTCCCAGCGTTCCGGCATATTGTACTTCTAAAGCTGCTGTAGTGGGGCTAACTCGCTGTGTAGCCTTGGAAGGAGCTCCTCATGGAGTAACCTGCAATTCCATTAGTCCAGGTTGGGTAGAAACAGAATTGGGCAAAAATGCAATGCAAGATTTTGCAGCGCTCGAAAATCAAACTTTAGCGGAATATTTCGAGGCAGTTAAGCAAAGCAATCCACAAAAAAGAATCATCCAGCCTCCAGAAATTGCTGCACTGGCAGCTTTTCTATGTCGCGATGAAGCATTGGGAATCACAATGCAGGATCTAACTGTATCCGCTGGCTCCCTATGGTAAACAATAGACTAATTTCGATGAAAAATCAAAGTATACAACAACCAGTAACTAAATCAAAGATTGTAGCTTTATGGTCTGCACCTAGATGCGTATCTAGTGCTTTCTTGAAAGCTTTTTCCCAACGTTCCCAGACAGCAATTGTGAACGAGCCATTCCTTGATGTGTATTACTTTAGCAAATGGCGACGCTCCAATCGCTTTGGTGATTGCGAGGAACAGCACAATTACGGAACTGCTCAAGTGATTGACTCAATCCAATCGCCAACAACTCCTTTGGTTTTTATGAAAGAAATAGCTTACCAAGCATTGCCATATATTGATCGAGATTTTCTCAGTAATACCATCAATACTTTCATTGTGCGCGATCCTCGTGAGGCAATAGCTTCCTGGTATCGCGTCCCAGAGTATCCTACGGAAGAAGAGTTTGGCTTTGAGGCATTAAAACAAACCTGGGAAATAGTCACAAAGGAATTAAAACAAGAACCAATTGTCGTTGAAGCGACGGATTTTCGCCGTAATCCAGAACAGGTTTTAAGTCGCTATTGTCAACGCATTGGAGTGACATTCGATCCTCAAATGTTGAAATGGGACAATGGTAGTTTGAAGCAAAATCAATGGAAACCTCATGAATTAGAAAGTAGAGCTAAATGGTATAAAACATTAGAAAATAGCACAGGAATATTACCTCCCACCAAAGTCGAAGTGGAAATTCTCTCCCAAGATATAGATATGGTTGAGCGAGCCATGAAAATTTATGAACGGTTGTCTCATTTTGCACTTTAGGCAATATCAGACCCAAATTTTGCTTCCAAAGTGCCAACAGCCGTGGGGTGTGTTAGCTTATAAATAACGCCATAGAAACATTTACGGATATGACAAAAGTCGTAGTTGGACTTTCTGGCGGCGTTGACAGTTCTACTGCTGCTGCCATACTACACAATCAGGGCTATGAAGTGATTGGTCTTACCCTTTGGCTGATGAAGGGTAAAGGTCAATGTTGCTCTGAAGGTATGGTTGATGCAGCTTATATCTGTGAACAGTTGGGTGTTCCCCATCATGTTGTCGATATCCGGGACGTTTTTCAAACTAATATCGTCGATTATTTAGTATCTGGTTACAGCGCGGGAATCACACCTTTACCTTGCTCCCAGTGCAACAAAACTGTGAAATTTGGTCCCATGGTACAGTATGCCCGGGAAAACCTGGATAGTGACAAAATCGCCACTGGTCACTATGCCCGGATTCAATATAACCATACCACGGGACGTTACGAACTCCTACGGGCACTTGACCGCAATAAAGACCAATCCTACTTTCTCTACGATTTGTCTCAGGACTTACTCAGTGCCACCGTATTTCCCCTGGGAGAACTCCAAAAAAGTGATACCAGGCGCATTGCTGCGGATTATGGACTAAAAACCGCCGACAAGCCCGAAAGTCAAGACCTGTGCTTGGTAGAAAGTAACGGCTCCATGCGGGCATTTTTGGATAAGTATCTGGCACCAAAACCCGGTGATATTGTTGACATGGAAGGTAAAATTCTCGGTCAACACGATGGTGTCCATCACTACACCATTGGACAGCGTAAAGGATTGGGAATTGCAGCTGCTGAACCATTATATGTGATTGCTTTAGATGCAGTTAATAACCGGGTAGTTGTGGGCGATCGCACCAAAGCCACCCAACCAGAATGTACTGTGTCAAGAGTCAACTGGGTATCCATCGCGGAACCATCCAGTCCCATCCGCGCAGAAGTGCAAATCCGCTATCGTTCCCAACCCATACCAGTGACGGTGGTTCCCTTGGGAAATTCTCGCGTGCGGGTGGTATTTGACGAACCCCAATTTAGCGTTACCCCCGGACAAGCTGCGGTGTGGTATGAAGGGGAAAAGGTGCTAGGTGGGGGAATTATCTCATAAGAAACCGGGTTTCTATGGGTGGGTAACGGATAATCAGAGTATATAAACCAAAAGAAACCCGGTTTCTCGACCCTCACGAGAGTTTTATATTTGTTTTATAAACATCCTCTAAGATTTACGTTTTGGTGTTTGCAACCACATAGTAATTCCTGTAACAGCTAGTACAAGAAGCCCAAAAGCATTTAAGAAAGGATAAATCATCTCCAAATTGATGCGACCAAATTTACCTCTGTGCCATTCCAAAAGCCAGAGAAAGTCTTCACTTTTACCAGTAATTACTGCTACCTGAAATAAAGAACCTGTAATCAAACTCAATAATACAGGAAACAGCATTAACGGGGCAAACCAAGAGTGTAATTGACGAATACGAGCCTTATTAATAGCCATAATTCAAGTAAATCATTGACATTAAATGTAGTTTTATTTAATTTTTTTCTCTATACATAAATCGCTTAAGGTAAAACAGTAAAAAAGTTCCACCTAAAAGTAGTAATAATACAAATTCTCCCGGTTGAAGGATAATATCTCTCTCGTTTGTTTGGGCTGCGCTGACTGAATTAACCACTTTTTGATGAGGTGGATTTGAGAACTCCTGCTGCACTTTTACATCTGGCATTACTGTTGCTGGAGTCTTCTGTGTCTGTGCAGATTCCGATTTTGGTTTAGTTGTTTTATTTGGTACATGAAAGTGCTTTTCATGGGCAAGTAAGGGTGTAGCTTGCACTAACCCTACTCCCACCAGTGTTGAACTGATACAAATGGTTTGTCGGGTTTTCAATTTCATTTTCTCTGTTAAGGGTACTTAGGGATCTACATAGATAATCTCCACTTGGGTGAAGAATTAAGTTTTGAACAACAGATACTTAGGATTACAAATATTAAATATGATAATAAGTATTCATGAAATTAAGATGAAATCAAGTAGTGAAAAGCTACTCAACTTGAATTTTAGGAATTAATTTACAGGCAATTTAATTGTGAAAGTGCTACCTTTACCAAATTCACTTTGTACATTCAAACTACCCTGGTGTGACTGCACAATTGCTTGGGCGATCGCCAATCCCAATCCAGAACCCCCAGTATGACGAGAGCGATCGCTATTCACCCGATAGAAGCGGTCAAAAATCCGGGAAATTTCGGTTTGGGGAATGCCAATACCCGTATCTTCCACTTGGATACTTGCATAATGGTCACTACAGTCTAAAATAACTGTCACCTTTCCTCCTGCTGGGGTGTACTGAATTGCATTGACTATTAAATTAGCCATTAAACGATACAGTTGCTCGGAATCACCTACAACATTTACCTCTTCATCCACCCGAATTGCAGATGTCAGCTTTACCTGAGCCGAAATAGCCATTGCTGCAAATTCTTCTACTAAGTCGCTGACAATATCATTTAAACAACACAGTTCCCGTCCCATGGGAATAGATTGTCTATCGAAGCGAGACAGCATCAATAAATCTGCAACTAAACTGGTGAGTCGCTGATTTTGACGCTTGATAGTCCGCAGAATATCCCAGATTTCTCCTGTATCTAAATCCGGTGTTAAAAGTGCTGATTCCACCGTTGCTTGGCTTGCAGCTAAAGGGGTTCGCAACTCATGTGCCGCATCCGCTGTAAATTGCTGAATTTGCCTATAAGATTGGTAAATTGGTCGCATGGCTAATCCTGCTAACCACCAACTAGCAACAGCAACCATCATCATTGCCATTGGTAATCCCACCACTAAACTTAATTTTACTGCATCCATATAATCATTAATGTCTGCAATATTTCGCCCTACTTGAATATATCCCCAGTCTCGATTATCTCTGGTATGTAAAGACAGTGACATTTGGTGGTAAAAATTACCTTGATTGTCTTTAATAGTTTGCCAAAGTTTTGTATTTAAAGCTGAAGATATTTTTTCTGGATAAGAACCTGCGATGGCAATTAAATTACCTGGTTTATCAAATAAACGTACATAATAGCCTTGATGAATTGCATTTAAAATATGACGTTGCGAACTGGATTGTTCTTGAGTGCAACCAGATTCAACTAAACAAACATTTGGTAAAAATTGTTTAATAACTGGTTCTAATTTTCCTGGCTGTTTTAGCTTTAGTTCTAGATTATTATGTAAGGTCTTTGCTATAAATTCTAATTCTCTATCTAACGCTACCTCATGGGCATGAGATACTGTAATATACAGACCAAATCCGCATACTGTTAAAATTAAACCCATAACGATGGCATACCACAAAGCCAAACGAATCCGGGTGCGTTGAAAAAGTTTATTTTGGTTCATTGGTAAGATTGAGACGATACCCCATACCGTGCAAAGTTTCAATGGGATTCCCACAACCACTACTAGTTAGTTTGCGTCGTAAAAGCCGCATTTGTGCAGCAACAACATTACTACTGGATTCCGCACCCACTTCCCAAATTTGATTGCGAATTTGTTCGGTACTAAGAATTTGGTTTGGGTGCTTCATAAAATACTCTAATAGCTGGAATTCTTTACTAGTCAAGAAAATCTCTTCTTCATCTCCCACAGTATTTTGATGAATAACCTTACTGCTACCATAATCTAATGTGAGGTTACCAATAGTTAGTTTTTGGGGTTGAAATTGAGGGGAACGTCTTTGTAAAGCTCGTAATCTCGCTAGTAATTCTTCCATGCCAAAAGGTTTTACTAAATAGTCATCTGCACCCGCATCTAAGCCAGTAACTTTATCTTCCATACTATCTTTAGCTGTCAGCATTAATATGGGTAGGGGATTGTGATTTTTACGCAGTTTTTGACATAGTTCTAACCCTGACATTCCTGGAACCAACCAATCAAAAATAGCTAGTGTATATTCAGTCCAACTACTTTCTAAATATGCCCATGCTTCCTTACCATCCATAACCCAGTCAACCACATAGTTATGTTGGTTCAAAACTCGTTTAATAGCTGCACCTAAATCTGGTTCATCTTCTACTAATAGCACTCTCATAAAAAACTAATTGGTAACAGGTTTTACCCTCAAAATTAGACTGTTAACCTCAGAACTGAAAAAACGGACAATTGTCACGGAAATCTCCCGTGAAACCGTGCCACGCACTTTGAAAAAAACCAATTACGCCAGGAGACAATATCATTGCGCTCAAAAAGAATCAAAAAAGCTTGTATGAAAATGTAGAATTACTGTTTAAGGAAGCAATCTCAAATGTCAAGTAATATGTATACGAAGGCGATGGTACTCCCTTCGCCGACTCGGATCAGCGCGATAGCGCGCGGTGCTGGCATTTTCCTGAGTTTCTCTGAGCCACTTTGCGCTATAAATAGACGCGGGTTCTGGCTAGAAGTTCGGTACAGCTTTTCTTTCGGTTCTATTTGCATAGAACAGCTATCTGGCTATACTTTTCTAGCTTTTAGGAGAACCGCTCTGCCGACAATCAGGA
>JASJCY010000198.1 GCA_030065825.1 Nostocaceae cyanobacterium
CGGTTGACTCTTACAACTCTTACTTCCTGTTTGATCGGGAGCATGGGAGCAGTTATCCCTCCACAGGCTTTCAAGGACAAGCCATCCTCGATTTTTAATTGTTAAATAGAATAAGCTAGTTTTGCCAAGTTGATCGCGGCATTGAGGTCGCGATCTATTTCAAAACCGCAGTTTGGGCAAACAAAAACCCGATGTTTTAGTGTTAATTTATCCTGTTTGTGACCGCAAGTCGAACAGGTTTTTGATGACGGAAACCATCTATCAGCAATTATTTATTAGATTACAAGCAAATTTCTTCACTTTATATTCTAGCTGTCGTCTGAATTCGTAGAATCCGCAGTCAGATATAGATAAAGCCAGATTGCCATTTGACAACATTCCGGAGACGTTCAGATCCTCTATTACAATTGTCGCGTGGTTTTTGCATATGTAACTAGTAATCTTGTGGAGTAAGTCTTTGCGGATAAATGCTATCCTGACATAGATTCTTTGTAATTTAATTTTGGCTTTGATTCGATTGTTGCTGCCGTATTCTTTGCGGTCTAATTGACGCTGCAATCTTCCAAGTTGTTTCAGGTGGCTTTTGAGATGCTTTGCATTTTAAAATATTCTCCCAGTAGATAATGTTGCTAATTTGTTGACGCCTAAATCAACACCAACAACAGGAATTCTGTCGCTATTAACTTCAGGTTTTTTTTGATTGTAAGCAAAAGAAATATACCAATCATCAGCAATACGAGAAATGGTTACTTTGGATGTTGTTCCATGTGGCAATCCTTCGTGCAATTTCACCCAACCAATAGTAGGTAATTTTATCGACTTTCCTCCAAATGGCATCGGTTTTTCACCCGAATTTATAGTGAAAGAGTCGTTTTTCCCTTTCTTTTTGAAATTGGGATACTCGGCTTTATTTTTCAAGAAGCGAGTAAAAGCATTGTTTAAATCTTCAAAACCAAACTCTGTTACTTTCTGACAGATACCTTTTTCTATTATCCAAGGATACTCGGATTATAGGTGTTTATTGAAGAAGGTTCTTAGAGTCCGGTAATTAAATTTGCAGCCAGCTTTATATAAATCTTGCCAAGCCGCAAGACCCCAGTTAAAAGTAAATCTTTTGATGCCTGCGTGCTTGGACATCAAAACATGCATGAGCATCGCTTAAATCTAATTTAGTTTTAATGCCAAGCAACATATATTCAGACATCGACCTACCTCAATATTGAATTTATTTACTTTGATATTCTAGCTGATTATGTCTATGATTGTTAATAGTTTCTGTAAATTGTTTTTTGAGATTTTTGTCATAGCTTCTCAACCCGTAAAATCGACAACAAACAAAAGCAGTGAACAATTGCAAGTAGATCGTCACATAATTCAGCTTGAGGTGATAGTTGAGTTTGATTCACTACAAGTATTCAGCAATCTGAGTACTTGGCTAATTGCTCCACAAAATCGAAAGCAAAACGGCACAACCTATCTTTATGACCTACAATTATAGCTTCCTTTATGACCTACAATTATAGCTTCGACTTTTCCTTTAAGCATTGAGATTTTTAAAATTTAGTCCTTTGCCTATTTCATATATAGTTTCTCACACTGGATATCCACAATTATTTGGTAATTGCTTTACAGGTAAGAAGATATCCACAAAACTGACTGGATTGTAAAGTTTTGTGAAAAATTCTCAAAATGATACTTTCCTCCCAAATATGCAATTATGAACAATTTTTGGCGAACAGGATTTCAAGGTTTACAGCCGCATATTTTCTGCTATAATTAGGTAATTGCTGGGTTATTCCTGCCATTTTTTTTGTCAGGATTCGTTAACAATAAGAAATATTCATAGCACATCCAACTGTACATGGGTTGTGAAACCGGGTTTATTTGCTAATTGGTAATTGCTTTACAGGTAAGAAGATATCCACAAAACTGACTGGATTGTAAAGTTTTGTGAAAAATTCCCAAAATGATACTTTCCTCCCAAATATGCAATTATGAACAATTTTTGGCGAACGGGATTTCAAGGTTTACAGCCGCATATTTTCTGCTATAATTCTGCTATAATGAGGTATTCGTAGATTACACCTGAGATTTTTTTTGTCATGATTTCTTGACTTATTGATTTTTTAAATTTGAGACTTCAGATAATTCTGCAAAAATTCCCCAAGTTTTTGATGCAGGTAAAAGATATGTGATACTAGCTAAATTCTAGTAAACCTGCTTTCATAATCTACTTGTACTCACAGGTGAGAAGATTTTGTCAACCGAGAAAATCATGAAATTTTTGTATTAGTTTTCCGGAAATTCCTCCCGGGGGAGTGATGATAGTAATTGAGGTTAAATGATAAACTAGCAATTCATTTATACCTCTGGACATAGTGGACTGATAAACTTTACACAACTTACGCAGAGTTTAGATTTTCAGCTTTCTATCTAATAGATTCTCAAATATGAGACATGGCGATTCCAGAAATTTGCCATGTTGGCACCTGCAATGTGTCTATATATGAGATTCTAGATTAGTCAGGCTGGCAAAAGTTTTGTCAGTCAATATAATCATTAACTAAGTAAATGATCGTATCGAGGTGAGAGGAATGACAACTACAGCAACTAAGTCAAATAAACAACAACGCAAATCTGCAAAAAAAAGACAACATTCACCCCTGAGGATGAATATAGGTACTCCTATGGTACCAGTGCGTAAACGCCAGAAAAAGCAAAACCATGAGGTACTAAGTGACTGGGCACATGCCAGTTAATTTGTCTTTAATTTCCAATTACACAATTGTGATGGAGCTGTCATACGCGGTTTATTATATTGATAAAATCCATTTACATCCAGGGAAGCTCTACGGAACAAAACCCAATCTGTACGTCCCCACTCATCATTTTCAGTACGAATAATTTTGCCTTGGCTAAGTGTTAATCGCTGCTGGGAATCCCAGTGAAATTCTGATTTAGGGATGCTACGGCGTTCGCCATCAGAAAATGATATTTCTAGAGCTTCTCCTGTGATAAGATTACCATCAATTTTACCCTTTATACAGACAAATTGACTTGAGTGAGGATAGCCATAATATCCATCTATAAGATTATCAGTTTTAGTAAAGTTTAAACATACCCCTGCTCCATCTTGCCAGTCTTTGGGGTCGGGTTGAGTGCAAAACTGGTATTTACCATTTCTTAAGTTGGTGATTTTTGTCTGTTGAAGTGGGGCTTTTTTAATGGGGATAGCGGCAGATTGGAAAGCAACATTAAGTGGCATTCCTACTAATATAACAGCCATAAATGCAGCTTTTTTATAATAATCGATGTTGCTTTTGTTGAGCATAATTTTTATTGAAAATAGTGAGGAATTAGGAGTAGGGACGCTGCGGCTTGCGCCCAGGAATTAGGAATTGGTCAACCAATTTGAGTTTGAAATATTGAAAAATGAAATTGACCTCATATATAAATCTAGGGGCTTGGAAATAAATTTTAGATTTTGCAAAATGGAATTAATTCCACTTTAGATAAATCTGCTTACTCTGTACCATTAAGAAATTAACGGTCAGAAAAATTTTCCTGCCCTTATTGTGTGATTTATCATATAACCGTCTAATTTGGAAATAGGAAATGGGGAATGGGTACTGACAAAGAACTACTTATGGTGTTTTTTGTCAGTTCTTTCCGTTTAGACTTGCTGTAAGTAGCTGATGACAGTGATAGGACGGGAGCAACTGGCATATTTTTTCTGTAGGATGCGTGAGGTGCGCAAAAATATTTGAACATAGCAATAAGACTTATAACCACTCTGGGAGAAGCCGCCTACTCTACCCTTCGGGAACGCTTTCAGCGAACGAGAACGACTGAGTCCCTTCGGGACACGCTACGCGAACGTCGAACGGCGTCTACACGCACCAACCATCGATTGTGACAATTGCGTAAGTCTTGAGAGATTAGCTGTCTTAAGGGTAAGGAATTAACAATAAGTACTTATGCAAAATTATTTATATATTTACTATCGAGTTATATAAACTGTTAAGAGTTCCCTATTAAGAGTTCCCTACCTCAAAAAAATGTCTAATTAATTTTGCCCTGGTACTTAATAGTTATAATTTTACTCTCAAAGATATCTGAAAAGCTGATCTACTGCTAAGGTTAACGGACTTTGGGTACCTTCTGATTTAACAGATTTACTTACAATCCCCAGTCTCTATTACCCTATTTTGAATACAATGTTTAACAAACCACAGCATAAAACACCACAAACCTACCTGGATACAACATCACCAGAAATAGTATTTCGTGTCCGTGAAATTACTAAGACTTACCGTATGGGTGAGGTAGAAGTTCACGCACTGCGATCGCTTAATCTTGACCTTTATGAAAGCGAGTTTGTAGTATTATTAGGACCTTCGGGTAGCGGTAAATCCACCCTGCTGAACATTTTGGGTGGTTTGGATATACCTTCTAGCGGTCGTGTTTTCTTTTGCAATCAGGAATTAACTCATGCAAGGGATGCTGAACTAACGCGATTTCGTCGTCAATATGTGGGCTTTATTTTCCAGTTTTATAACTTAATTCCCAGCCTCACAGCCAGGGAAAACGTGGCTTTGGTAACGGAAATTGCCCGTAAACCCATGAGTCCTAAACAAGCATTAGAATTGGTAGGATTAGGCGATCGCTTAGATCACTTTCCAGCCCAAATGTCGGGAGGAGAACAGCAAAGGGTAGCGATCGCCCGCGCTATTGCAAAACGTCCACAAGTATTGTTATGTGACGAACCAACGGGGGCGTTAGATTTCCAGACTGGTAAACTCGTACTGGAAGCACTGGCGCAGGTAAATCAGGAACTCGGTACAACTACAGTGGTAATTACTCACAATGCCGGAATTGCAGCTATGGCTGACCGAGTAATCACAATGCGTAGTGGTGAAATTACGGATGTACGAATTAATGAAACCAAGTTAGCACCCGCAGAGTTGGAATGGTGAAGAAAGAGTAGGGGCGGGGTTTCCCCGCCCAGAAGAGGGGGGAAGAGGGGGGAAGAGGGGGAAGAGGGGGAGGAGGGGGAGGAGGGGGAGAATAATTAATTCCTAACTCCTAATTCCGCACCTTTTGGGCGGGGAAACCCCGCCCCTACAAACTCCTAATTCTTTATTCCCTATTCCCTATTCCCTATTCCCTATTCCCTATTCCTATTCCCTATTCCCTATTATTCAGAAAACGCATAATTTCGATACATTTAGGACATAGAAACATATATTTAGTAACAAGATATACGTTTTTGATGTTTGCTTAACCTTAACTTATGGGTAGCTAAATAGTTACACCATTAACCTTTAAATGGCAGTGATTTCAGTTATCAGTTATCGGTTATCGGTTTCTGTATCGATCAATCGAGGGGCTTTTGAGTGGAAAAAATGTAACTCCAATCTCAAGGGGTAATAAAAGGGTAAAGGGTCAAGGGTAACGGAATTCCCATACTAATCCAGTTAAGGCAATTCTAGCATTACCCATATGTTTGTCCATGCAAATTTTCAGTCTTTTACATTAAGGAAGGCTAAATGTTTAGAGAATTATTTTCATTTAGAGGTCGCTATCGCATTTTGCACCTGACTTGGTTTGCTTTCTTTCTCTCGTTTGTGGTCTGGTTTAACTTTGCACCATTCTCTACGGCGGTTAAAGAAACTTTCAATTTAAGTGTAGGACAAGTCAGAACCATTGCCATTTGTAACGTTGCTTTAACTGTGCCAGCCCGCATCATTATCGGCATATTTTTAGACAAGTATGGACCGCGAATTACTTACTCGTTGCTACTGATGTTTGCTGCCATACCCTGTCTAGCTTTTGCTATGGCACAGGATTTTACCCAGTTGGTCATCAGTCGTTTGGCGTTGGGGATTGTAGGTGCTGGATTTGTGATTGGTATCCGTATGGTTGCGGAGTGGTTCCCACCGAAAGAAATTGGTCGTGCGGAAGGAATCTATGGTGGTTGGGGTAATTTTGGTTCAGCCGCAGCAGCATTTACTTTACCTTCTATTGGTGTAGCAACTGCTTTTCTGGCTGCTGGTCAAATTAACTGGCGTTTTGCGATCGCCTTAACTGGAATTGTTGCTGCTATCTATGGATGCTTCTATCTATTTAACGTCGAAGATACTCCCCCTGGTAAGGTTTATCAGAAACCAAAGCGTCACGGTGGGATGGAAGTAACCACGAAGAAAAGCTTTTGGTTGCTGATGTTGATGAATGTTCCTTTAGTAGGTATTCTGGGCGTATTAGCTTGGCGGATTAGTCGGATTGGTTTAATCAATCAAACTCAATTTCTGCTGATTTGCCTGTTTTTAGTTGGTTTATACCTGTTCCAAGCATACAAATCCTGGGATGTGAATCAGGATTTAATGAAGGGTAAAAAGCGTTACTCTGCTAAAGAACGTTATGAATTTTCCCAAGTAGCTATATTAGAACTGACTTACTTTGTGAATTTTGGTTCTGAGTTAGCAGTGGTTTCTATGCTTCCAGGCTTTTTTGAGACTACTTTCACCCTGGATAAAGTTTTTGCAGGGATGATTGCTGCGAGTTATGCATTTATGAATTTAGCAGCGCGTCCTGGTGGTGGTTGGATTTCTGATGCTTTGGGTAGTCGTAAATGGACAATGACTGTCCTGACTGGGAGTATGGGTATCGGTTATCTCTTGATGTCGGGTGTAAATAGCAACCTCTGGCTACCCTTAGCGGTGATGTTGACGATGCTTTGCTCATTCTTCGTTCAAGCTGGAGAAGGTTCTACCTTTGCAATCGTACCTCTAATTAAGCGCCGGGTTACTGGGCAAGTTGCGGGTAATGTTGGTGCTTATGGTAATGTGGGTGCAGTGGCTTACTTAACTCTCTACAGTTTGTTACCTGCGGGGGATGTCGGTAACCGTATTTTCTTCCAGACTTTGGGTGTAGCTGCGTTAATTGTTACCTTTATGTGTTGGTTTTTCCTCAAAGAACCCAAAGGTTCCTTCGCAGAACACCATGAAGGTGAAACCGAATTACAGACTGCACCAGAAATAGCACCAGGAACATACCCCGTCTTATCTGAGGAATAAATTTCACTAAAAAATACTGAGTGTCTTTGTTAATTATTTTGTGGGGTAAGAGATCCTCGACTTGGAGAAGTCGGGGATCTAAACAGGGTTTAACAGGGTTTATAATAAATCTGGTGTAAGTACCATGACTGAATTTACCAAAACTCTCTGTCCTTATTGCGGTGTTGGTTGTGGATTGGAAGTTTCACCCCCAGCCCAACATGGTAAAGCTACGAATCGAGATAGTCAGGGAAATCCGATTTGGCGGGTACGGGGTGACAAATCTCATCCATCGAGTCAGGGTATGGTTTGTGTCAAAGGTGCGACGGTTTCTGAGTCTTTGGATAAAAACCGATTGCGTTTTCCAATGGTGCGAAATTCTCTGGATGAAGAGTTTCGACGTGTGAGTTGGGATGAGGCTTTTGATATAATTACGAAACGGATTCGCAGGGTGCGGTTTACCCAGGGTTCAGAAGCTATTTGTATGTATGGTTCTGGACAATTCCAAACTGAGGATTATTATATTGCTCAGAAACTTTTAAAGGGGTGTTTGGGTACTAATAATTTTGATGCTAACTCCCGTTTGTGTATGTCATCGGCTGTGGCAGGATATATTCAGAGTTTTGGTGCTGATGGTCCTCCTTGTTGTTACGATGATTTGGAGTTGACGGACTGTGCGTTTCTGATTGGTACTAATACCGCAGAATGTCACCCGATAGTTTTTAATCGTCTGCACAAACACCACAAAAAGAACCGCAAGGTGAAAATGATTGTGGTTGACCCCCGACGGACACCGACTGCTGAAGCTGCTGATTTACATCTGGCGATTCGTCCTGGTACGGATATTGACTTATTAAATGGTATTGCTCATTTACTTATGCGATGGAGGAGTATAGATAGCCTATTTATTGATGACTGTACTAGCAATTTTCCAGCATATGCTGAGGTGATTCGGCATTATTCTCCTGAGGTAGTAGCACATCGTTGTGGTATTTCTGTAGAGGAGTTGGAAACAGCGGCTAAGTATTGGAGTCAAGCTAAGAGGGTGTTGTCTTTGTGGTCAATGGGGGTAAATCAGTCTTGGGAGGGGACAGCGAAGGTCAGGACTATTATTAATTTGCACCTGATGACGGGACAAATTGGTAAACCGGGTGCGGGACCTTTTTCTCTTACTGGTCAGCCTAATGCTATGGGAGGAAGGGAAGCGGGAGGGTTAGCGCATTTATTACCGGGTTATCGAGTGGTGAAGAATCCCCAACATCGGGAAGAGGTGGAAGCATTTTGGGGTTTTAAACCGGGTCAAATTAGCCCAGAACCGGGTTTAAATGCTTGGGAGATGATTTTGGGTCTGGAAGCGGGTACGGTGGGTTTAATGTGGATTGCAGCCACGAATCCAGCGGTAAGTATGCCAGATTTGGAACGGACGAAGCAAGCTTTATTGAAATCTCCGTTTACGGTGTACCAAGATGCCTATTATCCCACAGAAACCGCAGCTTATGCCCATGTTTTATTACCTGCGGCACAATGGAGTGAGAAAACCGGGGTGATGACTAATTCAGAACGGATGGTGACTTTGTGTCCTGCATTTCGCAATCCTCCAGGGGAAGCAAAGGCTGATTGGGAGATTTTTGCGGAAGTTGGACGGAGATTGGGATTTGTGAATGAATTTGCCTTTAGTAACTCTGCCCAGGTTTATGCTGAGTTTGTGGAATTAACACGCGATCGCCCTTGTGATGTTTCCGGATTGAGTCATGAGGAATTAGCGCAGGGTCCGGTGCAATGGCCTTTTCCGGAACAGAAACCCCCCTCACTCTTCATCGATCCAGAAACGGGTGTCATGGATTTTGATTTAACAGCACCAGCAGAGGAAGAGAGTTTCAAAAGGATTGGTAAGCGTCTTTACACAGATTTTCGCTTCCATACCGCTGATGGAAGGGCTAAATTTGCTGCTTATCATTCAAGGGGGTTGGCTGAACCACCAAATCCGGATTATCCTTTTATCTTAACCACTGGAAGACTTTACGGACATTGGCATACCCAGACGCGTACTGGACGGATTGAAAAAATTCAGAAAATGCATCCCGAACCTTTTATTGAGATTCACCCCAAGGATGCAGCGAAGTTGGGTATTGTAGAGAATCAGTGGATAGAAGTGCGATCGCGTCGGGGTAAGGCTGAGTTTCCAGCGAAGATTACTAAAGCTATATCTCCTGGTACGCTATTTGTACCGATGCATTGGGGGACGCTTTGGGCAGATAATTCGGAAGCAAATACTCTTACTCATTCCGAATCTTGTCCTGAGTCTTTGCAACCGGAGTTGAAAGCTTGTGCGGTGCAATTGGTGACGGTGAAGCAGGAGTTGGAACCGCAATTTTACCTCACCCCGTCCTTCGGATACCCCTCTCCTTAGTAAGGAGAGGGGAAGTTCGTAGGGTGTGTTATGCCTGAGGGTACGGCACCTTTAAGGGATTTCCAAGAAATAAATTATCCAATAAATAAACCGCAGAGAACGCAGTAGACACCCGTACATCGAAGATGTTGTCGCAGACTAGGGTGGCTTCTCGAAGAGTGGACGCACAGTCATGAGAAAGAGAGAAGAATGGATATTTTTTTATTTGGAAGTCCCTAATTGATGGTGTCCTACTCTCAGGGATAACACAACCTACTTCTACTTCTGTTCTTCTATTAATGCCACAAACCGTTTATCATCCGGAATACTAT
The DNA here is from genome assembly GCA_030065825.1 of Nostocaceae cyanobacterium. GTDB lineage: Bacteria > Cyanobacteriota > Cyanobacteriia > Cyanobacteriales > Nostocaceae > JASJCY01. The sequence goes on from JASJCY010000198.1 coordinate 9,777, forward strand.
CAAAATCAGGGTGGGTTTTTGCCATCTCTCGATATTCAGGATTTAAGTTAATTGGTTTTTTTCTAGACGCTCACGGGAGTTTTATATTTATTTTATAAACATCCCTAGACAATAACCTAAAAACTGGTTTTATTGCATTGTACCAGACAACTCTTGAAGTTTTCCTTACTAGGGTTGCGAACAATCTTCTTGAAGCCTTTTGCTTGACAACTTTGATCGGTGTCGAAAATGTACTCTTCAAGAACTGGGAACACTTCATCTGAAACAGACTGTGTGGCAGTTCGCAAAGTAAGACCGACGAGTGGTCCTACCTCGAGTTCGTAAAACTTGTCAGTGCCTTCAATATCTACTTTGTAAAATGGTAGACTCATGCCCGAAATGGATTGCACTGTATCCGTTTCACCGCAAACTTTGATAATTTCGTTACCCTTCAAAAAACATTCTCCACTACAGTAATATTTACCATCAATATTTTTCACAGTGTTACAAACAGAGTTCTGTGCATTGGCACTGAGTTCTATACCTCCAAAGCCTCCAAATGCAAGTATAGCTACAAGAAGGGTAAAAATCAGCAACCTGATCCCACTTTTACAAAAACTAACCATATTCATCATTATTTTGCTTAATAATTCTTTTCATCATCATTAGTTAGTATTTTTTTATTTGCGGTAGTATATTCACAGTCAAAAAAATACTTCGATGTATTATAGTTAACCCATGTACAAGATGCAAGTATTACCCTTTTTAAGGCTTTTGATAATAATAATTGTCCTATCAAAAATGCAAAAAGAGGACTCCTGTTAGACCCGACAGGGTTAACGAAAAGATGAATTTTTGCAACCTAATTAAACTGAGCAAAGCGTATCCACTTTTGTCAGAGGCTTAATATAATCACGAAGAACCTGTTTCCATGTATAGCTCTTGATATGAGCGTATTTTTGGAGTTTTAACCACTCTTGGGATGATAGTCTTATAAAGAAACATTGTAGTGATTTGAGTGGTACAATAATTATACCAAGTGACCAGTAATGTGGGACCTGGTTAAAACAAACATAACTCTTCGAGTTGAAGTATGGGGTTCTAAACACCAATCCCTGTTTAGGTAAAACTTTAAGGGTGGGAGCAAGTCACATCCTTTTAGCGGTTGGGCAGATCGTGTCCTGGATAGAAACCGGGAAGATAAAAAGCTTGTGGAGTCGGTCTGACGGGGGTGTTGAGTTTTCAGCATCTAGTTAAGAGGCAACCAGCAAAGTTGCAAGAATCTCCCGTCACAATCTTTGATTTGACGGTGAGAGTGTCAATGCTTGATTGTGAGATTTGATTGCTTCTTCCAATTTCCCTAATTTAGATAAAGCGTATCCTCGGTTATCCCAAGCTTCGTGATAGTCAGGTTTAAATTCAATCGCTTTGTCATAGGATGCGATCGCATCTTCATATCTTCCCAAATTACCTAGCGCAGAACCCCGGTTGTACCAAGCTTGGTGATAGTCAGGTTTAATTTCAACAGCTTTGTCATAGGATGCGATCGCATCTTCATATCTTCCCAAATTACCTAGCGCAGAACCCCGGTTGTACCAAGCTTGGTGATAGTCAGGTTTAATTTCAACAGCTTTATCATAGGATGCGATCGCAGCTTCATATCTTCCCAATTTACCTAGCGCATTACCCCGGTTGTTCCAAGCTTGGTGTAAGTCAGGTTTAATTTCAACAGCTTTATCATAGGATGCGATCGCAGCTTCATATCTTCCCAATTTACCTAGCGCATTACCCCGGTTGTTCCAAGCTTGGTGTAAGTCAGGTTTAAATTCCACAGCTTTATCATAGGATGCGATCGCAGCTTCATATTCTTTTGCTGAAGACAACAAATTCCCTAGTTCAAATAGTAAACTCGTTTTCCGTTCTTCTGTTTGATGTTGTTCTGTTAGTAAATCTTGAATTTCTAGAACTTTTTCTATCTTTTGTTCCGCAGAGAGTTTCAAATATTCCTCATAGTTTCCTTCCAACAACAAACGAGATGATTCTGACTCTACAACTTCCGGTGTTGCTGGTAATTCAAATACTCCAGAACGCCAATCAAAAAAATCTGGCGCACGATGGATTAAATAATTGATAGAAAAAGACCGCAACAGGAAAACAAAGCAAATATTAAACTCATCTCGATATCTTTCTCGCTGTTGATTTAAGTGATTTAAAACATGAGGAACGCTAGTTAAATTACTAAACTTATTTTCTGTAATTTCACCGAAAGTTCTTTGCTCGTATTTATATAAAGAATATTCCAATCCCGCAATCAATAAAATATCAACTTGACGGGTTTTTAAAAACTCAGCCACTCGCGGATATAAATTATCAACTGCTTCCAACAAGCGCAGAATTTCAATTTTTTTATGAGGAATATCCCGTTGAAGTTTAGTAATTAAACGGTCAGCTTCTTGGGGAATAGATTGGACAAAAAACAAACCAAAACCAGATTTACGTGTGAGTGCACGAACCAAATCCGGGTAAACTTCCTCTGGTTCCGGGGGTAAATCTTCATCCCAATCACTTAAATCTAAATTCATTTTATATCATTTCATATTTTAAGCTTTAGTCAACAACCACTTATTTATTTACCATCTTAGAACCTCACCCCGGCTAAAGCCACCCCTCTCCTTACTAAGGAGAGGGGAAGGGGTGAGGTTTTTGCGGTAACTATTCATCACTCAATCTGTACGGTGTATTACGTCTGAAGACTAACGCACCAAAAGCTTTATAGGATGGTGCGTTACCCTACGGGATAACACACCCTACGCTACTAACTTATCTTTTCCCCAAATCGGTTTTGGAGAAACCGGGTTTCTATTGGTGGGGTATCGAATATTCCAGAAATCTTGATGAGAAACCCGGTTTCTTTCCCGAACCTCATCCGATTATTGTAGTAGGTTGGTTTGGTTATGAAAAACCCATCATTATAATATTAGACTAGTTTTACCAACCGCCTAGGATTAAAATCCCAGGCTGATAAACAAAGTCTGATAAATCAGACTGATAAAGGTTTTCAGTATATGCTGGTGCGTTATTCCTCAGCGTAACGCATTTTTATAGTCTACTTTAGTAGACTTCGTCTATAAGCCTGGGAATTAATTCCCAGGTTTACTGATTCGATTATAAAATACAAATTTCACCTCAATTTTGCCACCGCTTCTTTAAATTCCGGAACCCCTTTAAGTAACGGATGAATATCATACCAACGCTACATTTCTCCCTCATCATCCAAATAACGATATTCCAAAAGACAGCGGTTATACATCAAATTTCGATAAGCATCATCATTAACAATCCGCTTAGAATGATAAACCTCCGCTAACAACTTCCACTGACTATCTTCCACAGTCCGACGATAGGTATCTCTAGCTTGAGTAATTGCTCTTCGCACCGCTTTTTCAGTAATAGGTAAATCTTGGGTACGTCCAATAGCATCTTGAGTTAATAATAATAAATTTCTGACATGACCCCCACTCATTAAACAAAGCTTATCCACAGTATTTTGACTATCAAAAATTTCCGTTTCTAATGATAATTCCGGTGCAATTTTGATAACTCGCTTATTAATTACTTCCTTTACCTTATCCAATCCTGGTTGATAAACCTCCCCTTTAGGAGTCATCACCATAATCATCGGTAAAATCAAAGGATCGCTAAAAATATCTCTAATATCTGTTGCCCTTTTAGAATACAACATCGAAATGGGAACAGTATAAATTAAATGACAATCTAAAGCCTTTAATTGTTCACTGCGGTCTAAAAAAACTTCCTCATGGTTGGTACTATCTCCATCTTTAACTAACACCATCCGGTCTAAATTATCCACAAGTACCGCTAATTTACTACGACCATTGGGAAGATTCTTTTTTGCATCCCCCAAAAATTCATTTAACACCTTAATTAAAGTTACAGTGTGGGGATTAACTTTTTTACGAATTTCTGCACGTAATTGGGGAACTGCTCTTAAATTAGCCGTTAACTTAGCAAATTGAGCAACTTGTGACTCCACTCCCATACTTTCAAATTCTAAGGGAGTTTGCGCTAAATCCTTCAATTCTCCCCAACGTTCTTTCAGCCAATTTAAAATCGGATCTGGCTTGGCAATTGTGTGTAAATCCTTCAATAAACGACGAGTACAAGCCAAAAGAATATCTGTATATTGTGCATCTTCCGCATCAATATCCTCCTCATCCGCAGCAAAATAAACTACGTAAAATTCTCTGTTTTCTAAAAATTGCTTTAACCTTAATAATTCTGTAGATTTACCCGCACCCCGATGACCAGAATACAAATGACAAGTATTTGTCCGAGAAAGTTGCATCCGGTTTCCCAAATCTTCCAAAATATCCACATCACCCCGCACATCCTGACAATCTACATACTGGGGGTCACCTGCGGGTAAAGGTCGAAACGGGTCAAAAGCATTATAAAGATTTGCAAGTACTTCTAATGTTTGTTTATCCATAAAAATTATCTGTTTTCAAATAATCCTTAAAATTAGTTTTAAGAGGTTATTTAGCAAGTAAACCTTAAGACCCAAAAAACCTGGTTTCTTTGAGACTAACTACGATGCAGATTCTATATTCTACCCATAGAAACCCGGTTTTTTCCTACACCCATAGACTAAATATTTACTTTATAAATGGTCTCTAACTCTTGAGAAAAATTTTGTAATTTTCCAAAAATATATAAAACTCGAAAGTCTACTATAGCGCTTCCTAATCTGCTGAAGTACAAAAGGGCAGGCAAGGATGCCCCGCAGTCGCTACAACGGGGGGAACCCCAACGCCAGTTCACTCAACGCGGGAAACCCGCGCACGT
>JASJCY010000021.1 GCA_030065825.1 Nostocaceae cyanobacterium
TTGTCTTTTATATCCACTTTTGGTTTGCTTTTAGTAACTACCGTGCCATTACAGCTAAAGTGTGCGTATAGCTACTTCCATTAGTATATCATATAGCGTGTTAACTCGTTTCCAGGCTGAGCCTGGAAACTCATCTTAGGAGGCTCTGCCTCCAGACTTAATGGGAGGCAACAGCCCGCCCTAAATGCATTACAAGGTCGAACCTTGTAACGAGAGCAATTACCAATTACCAATTCCCAAAATCTGAAATTCCATGAGTAATACACAATTGTGGTATATTGTCAAGCGTCCTACTGGTACTTGTGAAATAGTTGCCAGTAGGGAATTTGAGGGAGAGGAAAAGCAGGAAATTGTTGAAAAGTGGGGACCTTTTAATTCCCAAGGTGTTGCGATCGCGCGACGGGTGGGATTAATTCGCGCAGGGAAATGTCAACCGGTGTGAGACTTGATTTATGTCTTCTTTAGCAGCACGTCTTGCAGCAGAACGAAATCGGAAGTTTGTTGGTAGGGAACAGGAAATATCTGTTTTTAAGGATGCGATTTCTGCAACAGAATTACCGTTTAATATTTTGTATATTTATGGTCCTGGTGGTGTGGGTAAAACTACTCTCCTCAGCCATTTACAAAATATTTGTAGAGAGGATAATATAGAATTTATTGCTTTGGAATCCCGCAATTTAGAACCCACACCAGATTCTTTTTTAGATAGTTTAAATTATTCATTGGCAAGTCTTGCTGCTAAGGATGAACGTTTAGTTATTTTTATTGATAATTACGAGAAAATTTCTGTTTTGGATGATTGGTTACGGGAGGAATTTTTACCACAATTATCTCTGAATACTTTGGTTGTTTTAGCTGGACGTAATTCTCCCCATGCAAATTGGCGTAGTGACCCGGGTTGGCAATCTTTAATTCATATTTTACCTTTGCGTAACCTGAATAATCAAGAAAGTTTTAGTTATTTAAGTAAAAGAAATATTCCTGCTACACAACACCAAAAAATTATCGATTTTACCTATGGATATCCTTTAGCTTTATCCTTGGTTGCTGATGTTTTGACTCAAGAACAGGAATTTTCTTTGCAGATAGATGCAGCACCGGATATTATCAAAACTCTGTTAGAAAGATTTATTCAAGATGTACCTACACCAGTCCACCGATTAGCTTTACAAGCTTGTGCTGTGGTGAGAATTACCACGGAAGCTGTACTTGGACAAATGTTGGATTCTCCCGATATTGCCAATATTTTTGAATGGTTGCGGGGACTATCTTTTATTGAATCTGGACAATTAGGTTTGTTTCCCCATGATTTAGCACGAGAAGTTTTAATCGCTGATTTACGTTGGCGAAATCCCGATTTATATACAAGGTTACACCAGTTAGCTCGTAATTACTATAGTAGTCATTTAGGGCAAGCGCAAGGGCAAGAAAAGCACCGGATTTTGTTTGATTATATGTTCTTGCATCGGGATAATACTGCGATTCGTCCCCGGTTTATTTGGGGGGAACATAGCAGTTTACAAACAGATTCACTGCGAGAAACAGATAAAGATGCAATATTAGAAATCCTGTCTAAATACGAAGGGAAAGAGTCAGGAAAAATAGCAACCCATTGGTTAAAAAAACAGCCACAAAATGTGGTGATATTTCGAGATTCCCAACCACAACCTGCGGGATTTACGATTATGGTAGCCCTGCACGAAGCTAGTTTAGAAGATATAAAAGCAGATCCTGGTGCGATCGCAGCTTGGGAATACCTGCAAAATTACACCCCTTTACGTCCCCAGGAAGGTGCAACGGTTTTCCGCTTTTGGATGGCTAGGGATACGTATCAAGCTACTTCCCCTACCCAAAGCCTCATTTTTGTTAATTTCGTCCAATATTTCCAAAAAACACCGGGACTTGCATATACTTTCCTACCCTGTGCGGATGTAGAAGCTTGGGATGCAATGTTAACGTACTTTGATTTACATAGACTTCCAGCAGCAGATTTTACAGTCGCGGGATGCAAATACGGAGTTTACGGACATGATTGGCGCATAGTTTCCCCTGGAGAATGGCAGCAACTTTTAGCACAAAAGGAAGTCAATGCATCAGTAGAAACCGCTAACAATCCCCAGAATAGTCAACCCCTATTAGTTCTCAGTCAAACAGCATTTATCGAAGCTGTAAAATCGGGATTACGTAACTTTAATCGTGCTGATGTTTTGCAGAAAAATCCTTTAATTCGTTCTCGGATAGTTGAAGAACAAGTTACAGATAAGGGGGATTTGGGGGAACGGGTTGCAACTTTGCAGCAGTTGATTCAACAAGCAGTAGAATCCTTACAATTATCACCCAGAGATGAAAAATTATACCGTGTTTTGTATCGGACATATTTACATCCCGCACCCACCCAAGAACAAGCAGCAGAGTTACTAGATTTACCTTTTAGTACCTATCGTCGTCATTTGAAAGCGGGAATGGTAAGAGTTGCAAATATTCTCTGGCAAAAAGAAATTAATTAGATTCCAGACTTTTCTAAATCGCTTCCTTAAATTGATTCAAGTGCTGCTTTATTGACTCCATAGGTAAATTTTCAGCTTCAATATTACTTACTAATGATTGTGCTTTTTGGAGTCAGACAGAGTTGTTAGAGTATCTCTGTGATTGACAGACAATCTTAAGCCAGTCAGACATTAGTTCATCCCAATTACTCTGTTGTAGCTTGGCTAATGCTGATTTTTCCATACCTAATGCACCCCACACACGTAATGCTTGTAAAGCTGCTTGTCTGTTGTGTTTTTCTATGGCTTTTTGCCATAATTTTTCTGCACGAGTTTGAAAACATTGGGCATAATATTGATAAGCTGCTTGTACTTGTTCGGGAATAGTGACTTTGTATCCTGCTTCATCCCATAAATGCCAATCTGCAGGACAGGAAAGCATATTATTAGAGACATTGAGATGAATTTTTCTATCAATTATAACTTCTTTCGCATGGGAAGAACCAAGCCAAAAAATTTGAACGGCTGGTATTTTTTCCGGTGTAAGAACTTTTTGTAGTCTATCAAAAACTTCTTCTGGTATTTTTCTATCTTCTGCTGATTGAGTTTTGGCTATTCCATAACCGATAAGAATCCAAACACCTTTATCAGCTAGTTTTTGCAATTTTTCGATAAAGTTATTGTCAATCACTTTTTGACTTATCCAAGGTGAGAAAATGATGATTTGACTAGTTGCAGAATCTAAACTATTTTGGAACTCTTTGGTAATATCACTACCACGTAGCAAAGTAACAGTACCTGTTTCTGCTGTTTGGGAGTTACTTTGTGTTATTTTTGTTTTTTCTCTAACTGTTTGGCGAATTTGTTCTATCCTAGTTTCTACTTCAGAATTAATGTTTTGATAAACTTTCTCACAATAATCTTTTATTTCGGAATCGGTTAATTTACAAATATTACTCAAATCGATTTTGTTTTGATTTAGTAAAATATTAAGTTTATGAGTGATATTATCTAAAATTTTATTTTTATTTCTGGCTTCTAATTTGAGTTTATTTTCTAAAACATCAAAAATTACAAATATAGATAGTTTTTGCCATACATATAAAGATAAATCACCTATTTGATAATCAGTAATTATCTTACTCTCTGATGGAATATGCAAACCTAAGCCACTATTTTGAATACTGTTCTGTATTTCTGTTAGAGATAAAGTAGAAATATCAATATTATAATTATCAATATCGATAAAATCACTAAGGTTTGAGAATTGTTGAGAGTTTTGGGATGTTAATTGGTGAGATTGAAAATAAATATTTCCAGCTAAGGAATCAGAAATAGCATAGATTTTTTCAGTCTTAGTTTCTTGGGGTACAGAACCTTGAGTGTAAAAATCACGTCCAAGTTTAGTAATTTGAATCTTTGACTCTGCATTATCTTCTAGCATTTTTAATGCTTGGAGATTTATGACTGTACGGTCAACAAATACAGAATCTAATCCCAAAACGTTTGCTAACTCTTCCTTTGTTGGAGATGGAATAAGTTCACTTACCGCACGCAAAACGAACTCTTCCAAAACGTTAAATTGACGGGGTTCGCTGATGGTAACTTCTACAGCAGTTTGTTTTACCTGATAGCGAAATTGACGCGCAGCTAACACAGATAAACTTGTGCTTTGCTGTTCAATTTTTGCGACTGTTTGGTTTAGTGTTGAGTCAATTGGTTTAGCAGAGGATGTCAGAAACATCAACGAAACCTCCATATTGTTTTACTACGTTTGCAACATTTGAGTACATCTGACCAACATGACCAGAATGCTGGGTAAACAAGGAATGACAACCGACAATTACCAGTAGTTCCTGTGCGCGAGAAAAAGCAACATTTACCCGTTCTGGTTTTTTAGCAAAGCCTATCTTTCCTTGGTGATTATTTCTGACTAAGCTGACAATTATGACTTGTTTCTCCATTCCTTGGAAACGGTCAACTGTACCAGTTCTAATATTTAATGATGGAAAGTCTTGGGGATTTATGCGTCTGTCAATGAGTTTCAACTGACTGTTATAGAATGTGATAATACCAATCTCTTTTCTAGGTTCTCCCTGTTGAATTTTTGGTAACCATGCTGATTCCATGTGTTTACACAATTGGAGGATTATCTCAACTTCCTTGCTATTTTCAAAAGAAGTCCCATTTACTGTTTCTTTAAAACTATTATCAATGGGAGTTTTCACCCACATTAAATGATGATGTTCTTTGATGATTTGTCCTGACAAATTGTGTGCGCGTTGGTTATCAGGTTGTTGAAGACCACATGACAATTTACCATAATAAAATTGATTAATGGCTTCCATAATTTGTGGGTGCATCCTGTATTGAATAGTCAGCATATTTTTGATGCTGTCATCTGCTTGTTCAAACAGGTTTTGAAAAATCGAATCTTGTAAAAATTGTAGTTCTTCTTGTGTAGTATCTAGTTCTTGTGCAAGTTCTGTTAAAGTTCTACCATCTAGCATTGGTGGTAACTGACGATGGTCACCAACTAACACTAATTTTCTTGCTTTTAAAGCTGGAACTAATAATTCTGGTGGAGTACATTTACTGACTTCGTCAATGATGACCACATCAAAATATTGAAATTCTTGAGAAAAGGATTTTTGTGCAGATTGAATACAGGTAATTCCAATCACATTAGCGTTATCTAAATAAATTCTTCTCAAATCATTTTTGTCTTTCTCTGAGGGTTGAATTAATCTACGAATCCAATCAGTAACTAAATTTTGATAACGATTGAGATAAGTATTGTCATTTTCAAATTGTTCTCTCCAAGGGTCAAAATAAGTTGGTATTTGACTTAAAAAATTGATATCAAATAAACCATTAGTAGGAATGACTGGTTTGAGACGTTGGGGAATAGATTCCCATGTTTGTTCCCACCAATGACGTTGATTGATGAGTTGTTTCTATTTGTTCTTGGGTGTGAGATATATGTTGCTGAAGTTGTGTTGTTAATTGTCGTTGTTGGTTAATGCTTATTTCTAGCTGTTGTATTCTTTGTTGTGTTTGTTGATTTTGGTACTGTAACCAATTACGTGCGTTTGTTAAAAGATTATTCAAAAACTGATTGGTGATTGAATTGACAGTCTCAGCAATGTCATTTATTTGAGAATTTTTAAAAATGATATGAGCTTTTGCTTTTACTATTTTCAATTTTATTCTTGCTCTATGATGAGGACTTGGACTACGACGTAATTTTAACTTATATGCAATATATATAATCCATTCAAGTATCTGACTCAACAATCCAAGTGGTTTATTTAATTCATTAATGCAAGAATGAGTAAGTTCATAAAGTGATTTTAATGCGCTTAAAGAAGGTAGTTCATCAATTAATTCATCTATTTTTTTGCTCGATGTTGATTTATGAATATAGACTTTATTCCTTGAGGTTATGTGTGGTATTTGCTTTAATTCAGTTGCCAATAAGTGATTTAATCTCTTATTTTGTCTATATTTCGTGATTAATTGATTAATTTGCTGGATATACTCTTGCAAATATGTTTCCCAAGGTGCGTTACTTTCTCTCGATGCTATTGTTAATAAAGTAGCAGGTAACTGAATAAAATATTCACTGAAAACTTGACCATTTTGCAAACATTTTGTTATTGCTGAAAATATCTGTTGTTGTGCTGTAGATGACCATTGATTTAAATCAACTGTTGCTAAATTAACAGCAGATTGATAATTATGTAAATTTGCAATTTCTTGTTGTTGATTTAGTTGCTGGTTGAGGCTATTTTCAAGATTGGTATTTAGGGTTAATAACCTATCAGAATATTGCTGAAAAACATTTTGAGCATTATTCCCTCTCTCCATTAATTCAGTTACTTGCTTTGTTAGTGCTAATGCATTCGTCATTCCTGGGAGAGAAGTTACAAACTGATTTTTCACCCAAGTTGCTAAATCAAAAAGATTCCTTTCGGAAACTATCAGACATAGTTCTTGAATTAAAAAATTCACATTTGCTTGTAATTGTTGTGCTGAAATAATGTTATTTGTGTAAGGTTGGAGACGAACTAATAAATTTGTGACTGCTACGTCCGAAAAATTAATTGCAGGTACAGATGCAAGTAAACCTTCTAAATTCCTAATTAAATCTTCTAATTTCTCTTGCTGTTTTTTGGCTTGAATATAGTTGCTTTCTCGTTGTTGATAATCTATCTCTAAATTTTCTTTACTCCTTTCTAATTGGTTAAATCTCTGTTGAAAATTTACCTCAAATTGGAGATATGCTATAAATTGCTCTGAAGATGTTAATAATCGTCCTAAAACTAGGACATTCTCTTGTCTTTGGCTAAGATTTGATTCGCAATCTATAGCAGTATTTTCTAACCAATTTCCAATCACTTTGTCTTCTAAAAAAGGTTCTCCTTCAACACTAACAGCATGATGATTACCTTTACGAACAGCACGAATTACAGGATTATGTCTTAATCGACTCAGAGCATTATCTACTGCTAAATTTGCTTGGGAAGCAATCAAAGTTCGTCCACCCTGACGAGCAATTTGATAACAAATTTCTGCAATCACCGTAGTTTTACCCGTCCCCGGTGGACCTTGAATTAAGACAATATCCGGTGCTGTTAAAACTGTTTTTACTGCTGCTTTTTGAGAGGGGTTTGTACTTTGAAGTAATAAGTCTGACTCTTGTAGTTCTACACTTGTTTGTGGACTTCTTGCACGGGAAGCATCAAATAAAAATTCACCTAAAAAGGGATTTTGAGAGTTTCCTTGTTGCAGTTGATTGATTGCTTGTCTCTGTCTCTTAAGTTGAACAATTTGTCCTAATGGTTCATAACATAAATAACCACTAGGAGGTAATTGATAACTTCCGTCTCTAATTAAATTAGATATTTCTGAATTTAAGCGAACACAAATAGTACTGTTTTCTCTTTTAATAGAGTCAACTTCACCAATATCCTGTCCTTGTGCTTGGCTATAAGAACTATTTGCTAATATTTTTATTCTTTCATTCCGTGCTTTTGATACCCTTTGCCAAAAATCCTTTTCTGATAATTGATTATCTTCTGAAATATCAACCTTGACATCAGAAGCAGCTATTTTGAAAATAATCTTCCTAGCAGCATTACCATAGTTGTGACTAACGAAACGCACACAAAATTGGTTTTCCCTAGCAATGCGTTCTTGAATTTATAAAAATGCTTTCCAAGCTGCTAACCTTTCCTCTGTAGGTTTCTTCCACAAAGGTATTCTAGAAGTAATAAGTTTCCATACTGCTGGTGGTACACCTATTTTATGTTTAAAATTTGGTACTAAACGTAAATAAAAAGGTAGTGCAAAATCATTAGCTACTCCCCCTTCTAGAGATAATAAACGAGTTGATAATATCTCAAAACCATCTTTTCCACTCTGATTTACCACACCCTGCAAACTCAGGGTTTTATGCAAGTTTTGCAGTCTTTCTGGTAAAGGAAAATCTGAGCGATCGCTTGCTAATATTAATTCCCAAATCTCTTCATTTTTTCCTTTCCTCTGTCCTTGACGACGCACGTAGAACAATCGTGGTTTCTCCCCAGCTATTTCAGATATCAAACTCTCAGCATATAGTCGTAACTGCTGAAATTCTCCTTCTGAATTTGCTGCTGTCCCCTCAAGATTCCTGATTAGCTGCTTAATTGGCTTAATTGGTTTTTCATTAGCAAAACGAAACCCCCAATCTGACTGGTCTGGAATATGTACCATCGGTAGTGCGTCAAAATTTCACTTGAATCCTTTTGGTTATTATTCCCAGACGCACAGGAAAAATTGATGTTTGGGTCTTGACTATTCGTTGTCAGTTGGAAATTTGCTCAAAGTAAGCAAAAAGTGAACAGTTTTTGGTCTGGAAAGTGAACAAAGCAATACAACAATATAAGGCTATTGAAGCAGAGGAAAGCAGAAAAGGAATATTTTCTCAACTCCCTCACTCAATGACCAATATTTTAGGAGATTCCAAAATGACACACACAACAATTACCGCGAAAAAATCCTTGCACCGCTTGAGTTTCAAAAATCTGAATCTGAAAAAAATTATTGGAGTAAGTGTACTCGCATTAGGTTTAGCTATGGGTACAGTAGCTTTTGTTCCCACCTATGTTAACGCTTCCGACCATGATGACGGAGAGGTGGATACTAAAGGTCGTAATTTAAATTTAACTGATTTATATGTATTCCGGGAACAAGACCAAAACCCCAATGCCAATGCAGATGACCTAGTATTCGTCATGAATACCAATCCGCGATCGCTTGCACGTCAGCAATATTATTTTAGCAGCAATGCCCTTTATGAGTTTAAAATTAGCCGTGTTGCCAATAAAGATGCAACCCCCACAGGTAAAGAAGATGTAACCCTACGGTTTCAATTTAGCCCACCTAACAGCCAAGGAGAGCAGAAATTCAAACTGACTGCGATCGCCAATGGTAGAAGAATTGGTTCTGATACGGGTACGACTACTCCCTTAAGTGCAGGTAATAATCCAACTATTAACGATTTATCCTTGCGTGGTTCCAGAGTCACAGTATTTGCAGGGTTGAGGGAAGACCCCTTCTTCTTCGATGTAGAACAATTCTTCCGAGTTCGTGCGGGTGCTTTGGGTATAGGACCCCAAGTTGGTTTTCGTTCTCCCGACCAAGCCTTAGATTTTGCTAAAGGATATAACGTCAATACCATTGCTGTTAGAGTTCCTCGTTCTTTATTACAAGGACATACGAATGCTACAACCTTTGATGTGTGGGAAACTATTTCTGTCCGTAACCCCCGCAATCGCAAATTGCAACAGGTTGAACGTCTCGCACGACCGGGTATTAACGAAGGCTTAATTGTTACTAACGATTTTCTTAACGCCTTTAACAGTATTCCCCCTACTGCTGATTTAAGTGATACTGCTGCACCAGTGGGAGCAGAAGCAAAACAGACCCTCAAAGCCTTGGGAAATGACGATGCACGGGCTGATGCACTCCTGGGTGCATTCCTCCCCGATGTGATGCGAATTGATACTACCCAAGCAAGCGGTTACGGTAAAGCCCTGAACGCCAAAGGTAGCCCCATCACCGGACGTTTACTTAAAGATGACGTGATTGACACAACTTTGAGTGTACTTACTAACGGTGCAGTCACTACCGATAACGTTTCTTATGAAGGTACACCAGGTAACCCATCTCAAGGTCATAAACCATTAGAACCCCAATTTCCCTACTTAGCGCTACCGAATTAGAAGAATTGGGAGTGAGGAGTTAGGAGTTAGGAGTGAAAAGTTATTAATCCTCCTTGTCCTCCCCCTCTTCCCTCTCTCCCCCCTCTTCCCTCTCTTCCCTCTCTTCTGTGCGGTTCAAAAAAAGCAAACAACGACAATGACACAAAGCATTTACAAACACAAACTTAAACCTCTGTGGCTGTTACTCCTAGCAGTCCCGATCGCAACTACCCTTGTAGTCTCATATCTCAATTCCCAATCCTCCCGACTTCCAGCACCCTACCGTTACACCCTATCCCAATCCTTACCGGGTACTGATAATCGTCGAACTACCATTCAAAAGGAAATTAGCTTTTACCAAGACAAAATTCGCCAAAATTCCGAAAGTGGCTTACATTTAGCTTCCTTAGCTCAAGGATACTTCAAAATGGCAAAGGCGACTGGTGAAAGTAACTGGTATTTACTCGCAGAACAAGCTGCTAAACGCTCCCTCTCTAATTTACCTTTCAACAATCAAAGTGCGGTAATAGTTTTAGCCCGTGTTGCTCAAGCTAGACATGATTTTACCGAAGCTATACGCTTATCCCAACAAGTATTAAAAATACAACCTGGTAACGAAAATGCCCTTGCTATCTTGGCAACATCCAATTTAGCAATGGGTAAACTACAAGAAGCGAAAACCGCTGCTGATAAACTTGTTAACAAAATTCCCACCCAAGGAAACTTGACCTTAAAAGCCTTGGTACTAGTAGCGCAAGGGCAAGAACAAGCAGCAATTGATACTTTTAAATTTGCCCTAGCTGCGGAAGAAGCCGGAGAAACAGGTAGTTCCGCATATACGCGGGTATCTCTGGGTCAGTTTTACTACAAACACGGACAATTAGAACTTGCAGAAAACTTATACCAGGAAGCCCTACGGATTATACCCAGATATCCCTTAGCCTTACTGCATCTGGCAGAATTGAAAACTAGACAGGGTGATTACAAAGCAGCAGAGAAACTTTATGCACAAGTCTTACCCAACTCCCAGAAATCATCCACAACTTACGATCATACTGTTTTTCGGGGTAAAGCTAGACTCAAACAACTGCAAGGGGAACAACAAGAAGCAGTCAAGTTATTAGCTGAAGCAGAAACCCTACTCAGACAAGAAAATGCTAACGGACATGATAACGGTTCCTTTGGACATCGACGGGAGTTAGCGTTGTTGTTATTGGCAAAGAAAAACCCCCAAGATACTGCTGAAGCTTTATCCTTAATGCAAGCAGAAATCAAGATTCGTCGGGATGCTCAAACCCTAGATACTTTTGCTTGGTCATTATATGATTCTGGACGCATTCAAGAGGCTGAAAAAGCTATTCAAGAAGCCTTAGAACTGGGTACAAAAGATGCTGTCATATTCTACCGTGCAGCCATAATTGCTAAAGCATTGGGAGATAATCAACAGGCTTTAAATTATCAACAATTATCTCAACAAATTGACCCCAGTTTTGACGAACAAGCGCGACGAGTTTTAGGGTTGGGATTAGATTAGATAATTTTAGATTTTAGATTGGAGATGAAACAATGAAAACTTTGTTACGTAAATATTGGCTGAGTGTTATTTTGTTCTTTGCGTCATTATTACTAGCAATTGGCTTTAGCACTCCTACTCTGGCACATTGGGCAGATTTGTCAGTTGCAGAAATTATGGTAAGTGAGAAACAAACGACTATTAACCTGACTTTTCCCACAGATTTAGTCACTTTTAGTGATGATAATCAAGATGGACAACTTTCACCTCAAGAAACTGCAAACCATAAAATAGAACTTGAGCAATTTTTAGGGAAAAAAGTCCGTTTAACTGATAATAATGGACAAAAAGGTAAGCTGACTGTTGCACCATTACTCAATCTACCAGCAAATATCCAAAATAATACTAATAGCCACAGTAATTTGCAATTAACTTATACTTGGTTACAGCCAGTTGTAGGACTGAAAATTAATTACGATTTATTTCTCCCAAATGTACCTGATGCTCGTTGTTTAGCTACAGTTATTCAAGGAGGAAAAACCCAAAATTTAGTATTCACACCAAAACAACGAGAGTTTTCCCTGATTAATACTTCCTCATGGCAACAAATACGTAGTTTTGTATGATTGCTTCTGGTGCTTGAGAAACTTACTATAGCGCTACAGTTAAAAGTCTCAGTACCAGTTTGCTAAATAACGTCATAAGACTGGATACAGAGGTTTGAAACAACGTATTTCCGTGTTGATGCGAAAAAAATATGTTTGTTGCCAGGGAAACCCTCTGATTTTCAATATCTCACCATCACAAGAGAAACTCCCTTGGCTATAGTTACTCCTAAAGATTTGTTTGCGGTTGAGGAAATGTCATCCTATCTGTTGTTTGCAACAATTACTATAGCGCTATAGCTAGAGATTGCTCTTACACTTAAGTAAATTCAAAAATAAGTTTGCTAAATCACATTAAAAACTTGAATACAGAGGTTTGAAACAACGTATTTCCATGTTGATGCGAAAAAAATATGTTTGTTGCTAGGGAAACCCTCTGATTTTCAATATCTCACCATCACAAGAGAAACTCCCTTCGCTATAGTTACCAGGAAAGATTTGTTTGCGGTTGAGGAAATGCGATCGCTTCTCTTGCTTTGAAGAATTACTATAGCGCTATAGCTACACACCTCAGTACCAGTTTGCTGTATTACATAAAAAATTTGAATACAGAGACTTGAAACAACGTATTTCCGTGTTGATGCGAAAAAAATATGTTTGTTGCCAGGGAAATCTCTTGATTTTCAATATCTCACCATCACAAGAGAAACTATAGCCCACGCAGGTGGGCTTAGTTCGTATAGCCTCACCCTTCCAGGGTGTAGGTAAAATCAATCATTGATTTCTCTCCCTCCCTTAGAATCACCTACTACGCAGATTTTCCAAATTCTCACGAACAATAACTGTATGAGGATGATTCGTACCTAATTGTTGCTCAAAAATCTCCAAAGCTTGGAGATAAAGAGGTTCTGCTTGTTCGTACTTTCCTTGGGATTTGTAGAGTCCTGCTAAATTGTTCAAACTGTTTGCATAATCGGGATGGTTTTCTCCCAGGATGGATTTTGTTAATTCCAAAGCTTGGAGAAAAAGAGGTTCTGCTTGTTCGTACTTTCCTTGGGATTTGTAGAGTCCTGCTAAATTGTTCAAACTCCTTGCATAATCGGGATAGTTTTCTCCCAGGATGGATTTTGTTAATTCCAAAGCTTGGAGAAAAAGAGGTTCTGCTTGTTCGTACTTTCCTTGGTCAGAGTAGAGTCCTGCTAAATTGTTCAAACTCCTTGCATAATCGGGATGGTTTTCTCCCAGGATGGATTTTGTTAATTCCAAAGCTTGGAGAAAAAGAGGTTCTGCTTGTTCGTACTTTCTTTGAGAATAGTAGAGTCCTGCTAAATTGTTCAAACTCCTTGCATAATTGGGATGGTTTTCTCCCAGGATGGATTTTGTTAATTCCAAAGCTTGGAGATAAAGAGGTTCTGCTTGTTCGTACTTTCCTTGGGATTTGTAGAGTAAAGCTAAATTGTTCAAACTCCTTGCATAATCTTCCTCTAACCCCAATTCTTTTTGCAATTCCAGCGCTTTACACCAATACTCAATTGCTAAACCTAATTCTTTTTGATATTTCTCAGCTTCACCTCTATCCAATCTCTGTTCGTAAATATTCGCCAATTCCGTATATAAACTTGCTAATTTCGCGTCTTTGATTGCGCTTTGCTGTTCTATCTGCTGAATTAATCTTTGTAAATCTTCAATAGGTAAGAAATAGTCACTATCGCTATTAAAACTTTCTAACTCCGTACCTGTTAACGCAAAACGTATCCCCTCAACGTCCCTCCCAGAAATCACATTTCTACTATGGGAAACAAACCGAAATACTCCATTTCTCCAACCCCAAAAATCCGGTGCTTTTTTGATTAAATGTACCATCAATTGATGGGTTACCCAGAGAATAATAGCAAAGGGAAATTCCCGCAAACCTTCCCTTGTCCACTGCAAATAACCAAAGAACTTTTCCTGTGCTGATTGTTCTTCCCCCAGCTTGAGAAAAAATAGCTTTTCCGTCCCCGTGACAGTAATTACTGCTGGTTGATGTTGTTGTAAATATTCTGATTTTTCTACTAATTCTTGAATCGCGGCTTTTAAATTCGGTTCTTTTTCATTTAATACAGCGCGATAGCTACGAAAATGAGGTTGCAATTCCTTCTCATAACAGTCAATTATTTGATTCTTCAAATCAGCATAATCGCAAACAGCAATGAGTAAACTTAACTTACCTTCTCCCGCTTCAATAGAGACAATTAAATCATCATAAGCATCTTGATTTTGCGCATTTGGGTTAAGATTTTGATTTTGATTATTAGCTATCATCAATTACTCCCTTCCCATTCTAAGATTACCTATAAAAATTTCTCCCTCTCTTCCCCCTCTTCCCACTCTTCCTCCTCTTCCCCCTCTTCCCCCTCTTCCCACTCTTCCCACTCTTCCCACTCTTCCCACTCTTCCCACTCTTCCCACTCTTCCCCCTCTTCCCCCTCTTCCCACTCTTCCCCCTCTTCCCACTCTGACTCAATTCGGTAATCTTCTAGCGGGACGGGAGTAACCCCTCATCCTGCAACAATTCCACAACAATAGGATGAACATCATACCAATTTTTGCGGTTGCGATATTCAAGCACATAAAGTCCATGTAATAAATCGAGAAATTCCTGTTGCTTTGGGTCTTCTGGCTT
The DNA here is from genome assembly GCA_030065825.1 of Nostocaceae cyanobacterium. Taxonomy (GTDB): domain Bacteria; phylum Cyanobacteriota; class Cyanobacteriia; order Cyanobacteriales; family Nostocaceae; genus JASJCY01. The sequence goes on from JASJCY010000021.1 coordinate 14,517, forward strand.
GAAATTTTGATAAACTGTTTGCAATATTTGATAATCCCCACTACCTAAAGCCATAGCAAAATCATTGCGAATATTATTAACAGCTTCGTCTAAAATTCCATCATCAATCATGACTTTATCTGCTGGTTTTCGGCGAATTAATCGCAAACAAATCCGACAACATTCATTAGAAATACGAATTAATTCCCGCAACACCCCACCGCTATTTAAAACTATCTTTTCTGCCGTTGATGATGGCAATAAATTAGTTGATATACGTTTAGTTAATATTTCACAAAGAATCTGTATGTTTTCTTGATATGGAGTAGAATTTGCTAAATGACTCTCCCCTTTTTTAAATAACTTTAAAACAGGCATCACCACAACTTGGTCATTCGTTTCATTTTCAATAGTTGGTTTCAATGCTGTTTCCCGCAAAGCCGCAATCGGGATAGTATAAATAATCCGAAAACCAGGTAAACAAAGAGCTTTGATATTATCTTTAAATAAACGATTAACTACTTCTAAATCAAGCTTATCTAAATCATCAATAATGACTAATATCTCTTGTTTTGTAGCTAATTCAATTTCTGCAGCAATAATATTTAATTGCGCAACTAACTCCGAAACCTTACGTTCAAACTCCTGCTTGAGTTCATAACGAACTTTCGAGTCAACTTTTAATTTCGTACTAAATAAATCAAATATATTAAAACCTTTAGAAACTTCCCCTTCAATATTTATTTCTTCCGTGCGAATGCGAGTCGCAAACCATTTATTAATAGCATTTTTAGTAGAAGCAGGAATATCAATTTGACGCGCTGACGCTGATAACATTAAATTCACAGCAATAGAAAATAGGACATTAATATGATTTACATCCGACATTTCTATCTTGTCAGCAATCGAAAATAAAACCACAAAATATTTATCCCCTATTCTGCGTCCAAATTCTGCCAACAAAGTAGACTTACCACACCCCCGATGTCCCGTAAAAACAACCTTACCATCTAAATTGGGACTATCTTCAACCAACTGAATCAACTCATCAATAGTACCTTCACCATACTCCACTCGAAACCGTCGTAAATCATTCTCTTCAATTAACGGTAACAGTTCCAAATTCCGATAAGCTTCTTGAAACGACTTGAGTAAATCTTCAGCCATAAAAAATTAAAAATTAACAATTAAAAATTAAAAATTATGGTTCTTCAGCACCTATTATGCCAAACTATTAGTAAAAACGAAAATTATGCTGTTAAATCAAAGCTTAAATGACCAGAATGCTTAAAAAGCTAGTGCTTCACCAATGAAACTTTGCGGAGTAAATAAACTTCTAGACTTATCCTCTCCTTCTCTGACTCTGTGTTCTCTCTCTTGAAAAGTTGCTCTTGCGGGAAACCCACAAGACCGCACTTTTCGCTGCGTCTACTGCGGTTTATTTCTTTATCCTGCAAAATTGCTTTGACAGACTACTAGTTTATGTTAACAATTAAACCATGCGTCCCTTGTATAGCTTCAATTTTGAGCTTTTGATATACACTTTTAGCATAATACGTACTGAAAAGCCAAAATTATTATATAGCAAGCTTTTAGGTTATTTTTAATAGAATTAAAAATTAAAAATTAAAAATTAGAGAATAAAAATACTTATATAGTAAGCTTTTGAGTTGTTTTAAATAAAATTAAAAATTAAAAATTAAAAATTATTATATAGCAAGCTTTTGACTTGTTTAAAATTGAAATAGTTGGTTTATTTACCCTGTTTTATACTAATTTTGCACTAATCTCTTTTCCATAGAAGATTACACACATCTTGCACCTGAGTCAGAAACCGGGTTCCGATGCGAATATTGACCTCTAAAACTCTTAATTTTTCGTTCATAAACCCTGTTTCTCCATGTTTGTTGAGAATGGTGCAAGATATGACATTACCTATTTTTCCCAGGATAAATTGCATCTTGTGGGTCAGGCATCCCTGCCTGACCATTCTACAAGGAGGATGCCCATAGCACAACCCCTGATAACTAATGGCAAGACGATTACACAGGCAAGATGCCTGTACCACAATCGCTGAGAACTAATGGAACAGACTACTTTTGAATTTTTTCTGCCCTAGGAGAATTTTGACCAGCTATTTCCTTACCCAAAATTTCCACAGCTTTAGCAAATTGAGGATCTGCGAGAGTTCCGACCTTGTCCCGTTCTTGCAACCACAACTTCTGTCGTTCCTCATCTTTCATATCCACCTTCACATCCGGTTCGATACCCTGTTTGTGAATATCGCGACCATTAGGGGTAAAATACTTAGCAATCGTCACCGCTAACCCAGAACCATCTTCCAGAGGACGCACCGATTGCACCAAACCTTTACCAAAAGTCTGAGTACCGACTAAAACAGCTCGCTTGTTATCTTTTAAAGCTCCTGATAAAATTTCACTGGCACTAGCACTACCTTTATCTACCAAAACCACCACCGGTTTATTAGTTAAAGCTCTTCCTCTTGCTAATTCCTGATCTTGAGCACCTAAACGATTCTTGGTAGAAACAATCTTACCCTCATTTAACCACATCCGGGCAATTTCCACACTAGAATACAACAAACCCCCTGGGTTATTACGTAAATCTAAAACATACCCCGATACCTTTTTCTTCTCTAAATCTTTAATCGCATCACGCATTTCCTTGGATGCATTGGCACTGAACTGTTTTAAACGAATGTAGCCAACAGTACCCGCAGGAGTTCTACGTAAAGAATAGTCTACAGGGTGAATTTCAATCCTTGCCCGTGTAATCAGGAATTCTTTTTCTTTGCCATCACGTAGAATTGTCAGATTAACTTCAGATCCTGGTTCACCCCGAATCAAAGTTACTGCCTCATTAACATCCATCCCCTCAGTACTTTTACCGTTAATTTTAACGATTAAATCCTTTGACTGAATACCAGCTTTAAACGCTGGTGTATCCTCAATAGGGGCAATCACAATCAGCCTTTTAGTTTCGTCATCCAGGGATATTTGGATACCAACACCAGTCAACTCTCCAGAAGTATCCACCTGCATATTCTTGAATTCCTCTGGATCCATAAACCGGGTATATGGATCTTTAAGCAGCTTCAGCATTTCCCGGATGGACTTGTAAGCTTCTTGCTTATCACTATAGCGTTTATCTAAAACGTATTCTTTGCGAACAGAGTTCCAATCTACCTGATTAAAAGTACCATCCACATATTGGCGATAAATAATTTGCCAAACATGGTCTACTAATTCTTTAGATTCATTTTTTGTAAATAAAGCCTGTCCTCGTGAATGAATGCCTAAGCTAGTAACGGCAATCGTGGATAGCGTTACCGCTGTAGCACCCAAAACAAGCCCATTTCTTGAAATTACCATAATTACAGCTGCGCAGCTAGGGACATAAGAATAATCAGTATGCTCAATCTAACACAGCCTTTTACTGTCAAGAAGGAGCATATTATATTATTTCCACAAAAAAGTTAATCATCCGGCGACTTTAGTAGTCGCCGATACAAAACTTATGGGAAAATTCGAGGTTCTACTTAAGGATCTACCCAACGTCCGTCTGCTTTAATCAGGTTTATCAACTCTTCAACTCCTTTATCTTCTGGAACCTTTTTAATTTCTTCCCTACCGCGATAGAGAGAAATGTAACCAGGAGTTTTGCCAACATATCCGTAATCGGCATCTGCCATTTCTCCCGGACCATTGACAATACAACCCATAACTGCTATGTCCAGACCTGTTAAATGTTGAGTCGCTTCTCGAACCTGGTGTAATACTTCTTCTAAATTAAATAAGGTACGTCCACAGGAAGGACAAGCAACATATTCCACCATGGTTTTCCGCAGCCCCAAAGCTTGCAGAATGCTATAGCAGACGGGAATTTCTTTTTCTGGTGATTCTGTGAGGGAGACCCTAATTGTATCACCAATGCCATCAGCTAACAAGGTGGCAATGCCAGCAGTGGATTTAATCCTGCCATATTCCCCATCTCCAGCTTCCGTCACACCCAAATGCAGGGGATAATCCATACCCAAATCATCCATCCGTTGTGCCATCAACCGATATGCGGCAATCATCACTGGCACCCGGGAGGCTTTCATGGATATTACCACATTATGGAAATCCAGAGATTCACAAATGCGAATAAATTCCAAAGCCGATTCTACCATACCTTCGGGAGTGTCACCATAAGTAAACAGCATCCTCTCAGCCAAAGAACCGTGATTTACCCCAATGCGCATGGCTTTTCCTTGGTCACGTAAAGAGATTACCAGGGGTTCTAGGGTTTCTCTGATTTTTTCGCCAATTTCCGCAAATTCAGCTTCAGTATATTCGGTACGCTGGGAATTGGGTTTTTCAAATACGTATAACCCCGGATTAATCCGTACCTTCTCTATATGTTTAGCAACTTCTAAAGCTATTTTCATGCCATTGTGATGCACATCGGCAACAATAGGCACATCTTGATAAGTTTGTTTTAATTTTTGTTTAATTTCTGCCAAAGCTCTGGCATGAGCCATACTAGGAACAGTAACCCGGACGATTTCGCAGCCAATTTCGTGCAGACGACGAATTGCAGCCACAGAACCCTCAATATCCAGGGTATCTTCATTAATCATCGATTGTACCACCACCGGGTATCCACCCCCAATGGTGACATTTCCCACCGGAACAGGGCGAGTTTTGCGCCGCTTGATGGTAGTATCAATAGTCGGTTGACTCGATACAGTATTGGAATTAGTAAGCGTCGGCAGAGTTTGCATAACCTCTTAGGTAAAATTGCTGTAGCCAAAACATCAGCTTTCAAAGGCTCTGCTTTTCAGATTGCCATAATTGGGGTCTTTTTGGTTCATAGAATGGGACAAAAATTGAAGATGTCCGTGGAAACAGAGAGTTTAAGGCAGATTTAAAGGAAAATTAACAGGTTTTTATGGCTCAACCCTTACCCCCAACTCGTTTCCAGCCTCCAGACTGGAAACGCATACTGAGAGGCTCTGCCTCCACAGATGTAAAATAGAGGCAGAGCCTCTGGAAATACATTCCCAGCCCAGAGGCTGGGAACGAGGAAAATAGCTGCTACCTAGATTTATTTCTACTTCTTAGTATCGTTGTTTATTGAATCTTTAACGGCGTTGAAAGTAAAACTACCAACTTCGAGGAAAAAGTCACCTATTTTCTGCAAATCTTCTTCTATTTTTTGAGTTTCATCATGAATATTTTTGGTATTTTTCTGGGCATGATTTTTGTCATTTTTTATATTATCATCTAATGTTTTGAATGTATCCTGTGATTGCCTTTCTAATTCTTGAACATGATTTTTGTCATTTGATTTTTGATTTTCTGCGTCTTGTAACTGGGTTTTGAATTGAGAATTTTGTAGTTGTAAAACCTGTAATTGCTGATGTTGAGTTTGTACAGTATGTTGAAATTTCTGTAATTGTCTTGTCAATTCTTGGAGATGATTATTGGCTGTAGCTTTCTGTGTTTCTGACTGCTGTAACTGTGTTTGTAACTCAGCCACTTGTGGTTGTAAAATCTGTAATTGTTGCTGTTGAGTTTGTACAGTCTGTTGAGATTCCTGTAATTGTCTTGTTAATTCTTGGAGATGATTATTGGCTACAGTATTCTGTGTTTCTGACTGCTGTAACTCTGTTTGTAATTGAGCCACTTGTGGTTGTAAAACCTGTAATTGTTGCTCATTTTCTAAGAGTTTTTCAATATCAACTTTGGCTTGATATAAGTCATTTTGCAAAGAAGCTACTTTTTCCTCTAAAACAATAATCTCTTTCTGTTTTTTATGTAAATTTTCTTCTGCATAATCAACAGAATGTTGTAAATGCACCAGGTTTCGCTTTTGAGTACGTATCCGAATAAATGCTATAAACCATGTTGCAATAGCACCAAATGCAACACTAATTAAAATAGTAATTAATACTTGCATATTTTATACAAATTGCAATAGTCAAAATTTCATCTATGGTACTGATTGTTTATTTGATATGTAATCAGTAAATTCTTGTACATAACTGACAAGTCAGCACCAACGAATGTCACTATAGCGCTTGCGCTATATCATCCGGTAATAACGAACAATTAGCCATCACCTTAAATTCCATTACAGAAATTTCTAAATCTTGCCTATTCAAGGAAGTGACTAATTTATCCTCTGTCCGCGCTGCACTAGATGATCCTAACCACGAATGGACATTTTAAACGTCTATTAAAGTAATCAAGATTTCAGTCCGTTTTAGCTGATAAATTGCACCATTCTCGATTGTCATTCTAGATCGCCTCGGAATTAATTCCGAGTCTCATAGGCAAAGTCTAATGAAGTAGACTCAAAATCTCAGCTAGTCCTCTTTAGGGAATACCAAAAAATAAATTATACCAAATATAACAGTACATTCGTAGGGGCGCAATGCTTGCGCCCTGAATATGGTATATTTGAAAAATTGGAAGTCCCTGAAACGACTTCGACTATAAGCCTGGGATTTAAATCCTAGGGTCTGTTTTCAAAGTATCCTGTAGATTGGGTAGAACAGAGTGTAGACGACGGTCGGGAGGCTTCTCGTAAGCGAAGCTTTCTCGAAGAGTAGAGTAACCCAACAAATCGAACGAAGAATGTTGGGTTTCGTCCCACCCCTGCGGGGAAGCAAGCTACAACCCAACCTACAGTTTAGGTTAATGTGAGGTTTGAAAACAGGCCCTAGGCGGTTTTGGCAACTGATGCAAGATATACAATTTCAAACTCTCTGCAATTGCGCTATTCTCGGATCAACAATCTTTTGCCCCAAACTATCAAATTTAATCGCCAGGGAAACCTTATTCCCCCCACCAAAAATATGCGTAATTTCACCAATACCAAAAGTCTTATGTAAAACCTTCTCCCCTACTTCCCAATCCACTATTCCCTGACTACCATTACTCCCCCTTGGCAATCCCCTACCTGTTGAATTGTTATAATTTTGACTTCTGCCCAGCCTACCACGCCCAGAAGCTAGTAATTCCCTTGGTAACTCATCCAAAAATTGCGATCGCATGGCAGGTTCTCTGCTACCATAAAGACGACGTTCCCTAGCATGGGATAAAAATAACCTTTCTTGGGCACGGGTAATACCGACGTAACACAAACGGCGTTCTTCTTCCAAAGCCTTGGGGTCATTGATAGAACGGTAATTGGGAAATAGTCCCTGTTCTAACCCCACCACAAACACTACGGGAAATTCCAGACCTTTGGAAGCGTGTAATGTCATCAAAGAAACAGCGGTTTCTCCCTCTTTTAATTTATCCAAATCGGAACTAAGGGCAGTATTTGCCAGGAATGCCTGGAGGGAAACATCTTCACTTTCTTCCTCAAATTGCCGTACCGCGTTAAATAATTCCTGGACGTTTTGCAACCTATCCTCGGCTTCATCTGTACCCTGGTTCTGCAAGTCTTCCAAATAACCAGAGGCTTCTAGAATGCCCTGCAACAGTTGGGAAACTGGGATGGTAGTCATTTGTTCTCGCCAATGGTTTATCATGGCTGCAAAGGCATTTACAGCCCTAGCAGAACGTCCCCCCAAAGTATTGACCGATGTTTCATCACTTAATATCTCCCACAGGGGAGTTCCTAACTCCAAAGAAGCATTAACCAAATTATCAATAGTGGTTTTACCAATACCACGCCGGGGTGTATTAATGATTCGTAGTAAACTAACCGTATCAGCAGGATTAGCGATCGCCCGCAGATAAGCTAGGACATCTTTAATTTCTTTACGGTCATAAAACTTCAAACTACCAACGACAGTGTAGGGAATTCCCAAACGTACTAAAATATCTTCAAAGGGGCGAGATTGGGCATTAGTGCGATAAAGTATAGCAAAACTACCCCAATTCACATCTGGATTTTCCCCCTCCAAACTGCGGATTTGATTAATTACAAATTCCGCTTCCTCCACCTCATCATCGGCTTTGTAAAAATAAATACTTTCACCCGCTCCCCTAGTGGGTCTGAGGATTTTATCAATTCGTTGGGTATTATTTTCAATTAATTCATTTGCAGCTTGGAGAATGTTCTCACAGGAGCGATAATTTTCTTCCAATTTCACCATAGTATTGGTGTCTTCATCGGCTAAACCATCGCCAAAATCTTCCTGAAAGTCCAGCAAAATGGTGAAATCTGCTTGACGAAAGCTATATATAGATTGATCTGCATCCCCTACCACGAACACAGAACGCTGTTGCCAATTCCAATTATTCTTGTTAGTTTCCCCATTAGTTACCAACTGGCTAATCAGAGTATATTGGGTACGGTTGGTATCCTGATATTCATCTACAAGAATGTGGCGAAATTTACTATGCCAATAACCCAATACTTGCTCATTTTGCTGAAACAATCTAGTAGGTAACAATATTAAATCATCAAAATCGAGGGCGTTATTTTCTGCTAGTTTATCCTGATAGTGATTGTAAACTTCCGCAATTACCCGACCGCGATAATTTGGTTGTTCCCGTTCAAATTCTTTGGGAGAGAAACCCTGATTTTTAGCATTACTGATGGCGTAGCGTACAGAACGGGGGTCAAATTTCTTATTGTCCAGGTTTAACTGTTTAATAACAATTTCCTTCACCAAGCTTTGAGCATCAGATTCATCAAAAATCGAAAAATTACGGTTCCACTGACGTCCTTTTTCATCTTGGTATTTTTCCACATCAAACCGCAGCACCCGAGCAAATAAACTGTGGAAAGTGCCCACCCACATATCTTTGACAAATTTACGCCAGACTTGAGATTTAATTTGGCTTTGTTCGTATTCTGGTAACAAATCAAACCGCTCACCGTATTCTCTCATTGCCCGGTGTTCGGCAAATAAGTTTTGAATCCGCTCTTTCATTTCCCGTGCGGCTTTATTAGTAAAAGTAACCGCTAGGATATTTTCGGGAGGCACCCGGTGTTGCAAAATTAAATTAGCAATCCGATAAGTCAGCGCTCTTGTTTTCCCCGAACCCGCACCAGCCACAACTAACAAAGGACCGCAAAAATGTTCCACAGCTTGGCGTTGATTGGGATTAAGTTGCCGGAGAAAGTCGTTTGTAGTCATGGACACAAGGGGAATAAGCTGTTACTAACTATTGAGACTGATGGGGAGATGGGGAGAAAGGGAAATGGGGAGAAAGGGAAATGGGGAGAAGGATTTAGGGTTTGTTCCCTTAAGTGCGTCTTAGCTTAGTATCAGTTTCGGTCAACAGTTAAGGGTAGGTCTAATTCCTGACATTATAAGGCATTTAAATCTTTCTTTTTTGTCCTCCTTATTTACCTTGTCCTCCTTGTCTACCTTGTCTATTCCCAAATGGTATCGCAATTTTAACTACTTAGATCGTTGATTAGCCTTCAACAATCAGCGGTAGATAAAAAGTGAAAGTAGAACCAACTCCCGGCTGACTGGTAACATTAATATCACCTCCCATCATCTGGCAAAAGTTGCGGCTAATTGCTAAACCCAATCCTGTACCACCAAACTTTCTGGTAGTAGAGGCATCCCCTTGGGTAAAAGGTTGAAATAATCGTTGCTGTTGCTGATCAGACATACCAATTCCCGTATCGCTGACGCTAAAAATAATCATCTTCTCTGGATTACCCTCAGCTGTTTCCATACATTCAGTTTTAATTGTGAGAGTAACTTTGCCATTGCTGGTAAACTTAGCAGCATTACTGAGTAAATTTAACAGTATTTGCTGCATTCTTGTCTGATCAGCGTACATAGTTCCCAGTTGCGGTTCACAATTAATTTCCAGGATATTGCCGTTTTTATCCAGAACAGGTTTGACCGTAACGATAACGTTATTAATCAGGCTTTTGATCTCAAATGTCTCTGGATAGAGAGTAATTTTCCCGGCTTCAATTTTTGACAAGTCGAGGATATCATTAATTAATACCAGTAATTGCTTACCTGCGGTATTAATGGTTTCTAAGTCAGCGCTAAAGTCCGCTGATAAATTTAAATCAATAGCTTCTTCTTGTAATAGCTGGCTCAAACCAATCACAGCATTTAAAGGTGTACGTAATTCGTGGCTAACGTTGGCTAAAAACTGACTTTTTATTCTGTTAGCTGCTTCTGCTTGTTCCTTAGCTTGTTGTAGTTCCTTAGTTCGCTCAGATACCCGCTCAATCAGATCATTCAGGGATTTTGCCAGGGAACCAATTTCATCTTTTGTTGTCACTGGTGCTCGCAAATCAAAATTAGATTTCCTGGCTACCTGTTCTGCTACTTGTGTTACCACAATCACAGGTTCGGCGATCGCCCGAGAAGTTCGCCAAGCTACAACAGCTGCGATTGCCACGGATACGAGGATGCTTAATATAGCAATTAATCTCTCAATTTGTTTGGCGCTGTGTACATCTTGTGAACGTTTATACTCTTGCTGTCGAGCAGTTTGCAGGATATTACTCAATTGGTCGTTGAGTTGATCAAGCCGTATAGCGGTATAACTGCCCAGAATTACGAGCAATTTTTCTCGTTCATCCGATAGCTGCTGTGATTGCTGTTGTTCGATTTTCTCCAAGATGGGTTCGATTTGCTCGACGTAATTTTGTAAAGTCAAATCGTAGTCATTTATTAAAGTCTTTAAAGTTCCTTCAGTAGCAGCTAAATATTTTGGATTACTGTCAATAAAGTCCGCAATATATCGCTGTATCTTCTGAACTTTTTGCACATCTCGGAGAAATTCATTTTTTTTGGCAGCCAGTTGCTGTGGATTTTCCACTAAAGCAGGCAAGTAAGCGCTATGTAATTGAGATCCCAATACAGCATCTTGATAGTCAGTTAGTAATTGTGCTTGTTCTTGGGCATAATTGTACTGTCTGATTTCTTGTCCCCGATAGTAGTTAGAAATCACTAACCCTGTCAATGAACCAAACAAGCCAATTCCAATTGCCAAAAAGTATCCGTAGCCAATTTTTTGATGAATTCGCCAAGAACTAGCCTTGAGTTTTCTCCGTGAGGGAAATTCTAGAGTTGGGAGCTCGTCCGTCGAGATTTGCTCGGCTGACATCTGTTTAGTTACTGAAATATTTCTAGACTCAACAGTTGGTTTTTGAGTTTGCATCTCTCAAACCTCCTTTACCACCCGTAATTGCCCTGTTGCAAATCCCAAGGGGAATATGGGGTAGTGACTTCTAACCTTCCAGGTTTGGCTAAGCCAACGAACTATTCTTACCACATTGGTCTCAAAAATAAAATTCAATTTACTACTAATAAACTTATAAGGTTGACTGTATTTAATTATACTGTGTTATCAGTTAAGGATAAGATATCAACACCCTCCACGACCTCTATTATATTTAACCCTTGTAAAAGCAGAACCTTTAAGTTGGTAGTTTCAGATTTTTTGACATGGGAAAACCCCCAAAAATTCACGCTTTTGGGGGTATATTGCTTGATTTTCAGTTTTCTGCCATATCCTGCTTTAGAAGAATGATTTTCACAGCAGGTATATTTACCAAATTATCTTAAGCAATGGCAGTAGAAAGTTTCTTGCTTGCTGCTTCCTTCAATAATTCTGCCTTGTCAGTACGCTCCCAAGGCAAGTCTAAATCATTGCGACCAAAATGACCGTAAGCCGCGACGTCCTGATAAAAACGTCCGCCTCGTTCATTGGGGAGATTGCGTAAGTTGAGAGTTTCGATAATTCCTGCTGGACGCAGTTCAAAATTCTCCTGGATTAATTGCAGCAAGGTTTCGTCATCAACTTTGCCAGTGCCAAAGGTCTCTATCATCACACTTGTGGGTCTGGCTACACCAATGGCATAGCTCAACTGGACTTCACATTTTTCTGCTAAACTAGCGGCGACGATATTTTTGGCTACATAGCGACAAGCATAAGCCGCTGAACGGTCTACTTTCGTGGGGTCCTTACCAGAAAAAGCACCACCGCCATGACGGGAGTAACCACCATAGGTATCAACGATGATTTTCCGTCCTGTTAAACCAGCATCCCCTTGGGGTCCGCCTACAACAAATTTGCCAGTGGGATTGACAAAATACTTAGTATCTGCATCTGGCTTGATTTCTAAATCGCTGAATACAGGCTCAACTACTACTGACCAAAGGTCTTCCTTAATCTTCGCCTGTAATGCTGCCTCATCGGTGATTTCCCCAATGGAGGGTGTATGCTGAGTGGAAATCAGGATAGTATCTATTGCTACCGGGCGTCCTTCTTCATAGGCTACGGTAACTTGGGTTTTACCATCAGGACGCAAGTAAGTTAATTGACCAGTTTTACGTACAGCTGCCAATCGACGAGCAATGCGGTGGGCTAGACTGATGGGCAAGGGCATCAGTTCTGGGGTTTCGTTACAGGCATAACCGAACATAATACCCTGGTCACCTGCACCAACCTTGTCGAAGATTTCATCACTTGACAATTGGCGAGTTTCGTGAGCCGTATCCACCCCTTGGGCAATATCGGGGGATTGTTGGTCTAAGGCTATCAACACACTGGCACTGTTAAAGGAAAAACCGTTATCAGCATCAACATAGCCAATTTCGGAAATTTTCTTACGGGCAATGTCAATGTAATTTACATTGGCTTTGGTGGTAATTTCACCAGTAATCAAAACTAAGCCAGTGTTGACCACAACTTCAGCAGCCACACGGCTATCGGGGTCTTGCGCTAAAACAGTATCGAGAATGGTGTCAGAAATCTGATCGCAGACTTTATCTGGATGTCCTTCAGTTACGGACTCGGAGGTAAATAAATAGCGACGAGACAAATTGAATTCCTCCTGTGAAAATTAGAGATATTCTGCTGACTAAATGCTTACATCTAAATTCAGCGGCTTTAATCAGGGATCATAACAATAATTTTTACAACTAATAATTACTGATTGCCGAACTTTACAAAAATTACTTCTTAGTGACTTCTGGATACACTGACCCTAAGCGGTATAATTTGAGCTTCTATCCTCACGAATAAAAATTTGTGCGTTGCACTTATCTAGATATTGCTAACATTAATAGCCATCATCAACTTGGCTTCACATTCATGCAAAAAAAAGCACAAGAACTAGCTAGCTAAGTAGATAGGTAGCTAGTTCCTCTGTATTTATTTTATTTGCTACCCAACTCTACAGATTTATGCCTGAGTTGCTAGTTGTGCTTCCTTTGCTGTTAAGCTTTCGTATTTAGCACGCATCTTTAAACCTGTCAAGACTTGGAATAAACCTGTTCCATTGTTAGAACCAGGATACTCCCGGTGCTGAAGCAACAAATGAGTCATCTCACCTTGGTATTTGGTGGATGTGTTGCTTAAGTGGGTTTCGATGTAAATGACTTCGTCTAGATTGTCAAATTGACCATCTACCTCTAATACTGAGACATAGCGACCGTAGTATACATCCGAACCATAGTACATTTGCATACCAGGATAAGAACAAGTCAGTTTGCGTCCACAGGGAGTCCAGTGAATTGTGGAACCTTCATCAAACAGATAGACTGGTTCAAAGTCTTCCTTACCTTCTCTTTGTAACATCCGGACACGTAGAACTTTGCGTTCTTTGTCGTCCTTGATTAAGTTAGTGGGCAATACTTGAATTACCACATCCGCAAATTCTCTTTGCGGTTCTATATACTTTTGAAAGTCAGGTTTACGAGAATTAATGGCTGCAAGTACATCCTCATAACGGTGACCCCTTTCTGCCATGTCTCGTTGGATCTTCCAAGCAATTTTGACTTCGTCGCTGATATCTAAATAAACACTAAAGTCTAGGAGCGATCGCACCCGTTCATCATATAAAGGATGCAGTCCCTCAACCACAACAATGTGATTTGGTTCTATCCTCTCTGGTGGATCAATACAGCCGGTTTCATGGTTATAAATCGGCTTATCAATTCCTTTACCTTCTTTGAGCGCTTTGATTTGCTCATACATCAGGTCAAAATTATTAGCCCTGGGGTCAAGTGCTGTGATCCCTGTTTCTTTACGCTGCTTGCGGTCTAGAGAATGATAGTCATCTAGACAGATCACTGTCATTAACTCTTCACCAAATAAATCTATCAAGCGACGTAAAAAAGTCGATTTACCGCACCCAGAGTCTCCAGCAACTCCAATCAGTACCACCCGTTCCGGCGTATTTGTCATAAATCTCCTCTAAAATACTATAAAGATGAGTAAATCAATAAATTTTTTACACAGCAGAATTAGAAGCTAGGAACTTACCCCCATTGGTTTGTCCTCTCTTCTCCCCACCCAGCATTTAAATTTAAGACATTGCTAAGGAAATATTACAGGTAATACTTGCTACCCTATCAATAGTCCAATTTTGCTGGTAAGTATTTAATCCTAATGATATATAGAATTTTAACAGAAGGGGGTATTCTATACAAGGTATGCTCCCAAGAAGAATCTAAGGAATGTTTTGACATTCATGTTGATGAGAAAAACAAATGCAAACCCAAGCAGAACCCATAATTAATTGCTTACAATTGCAACTACAAGAATTTTTGTGGAATTGGAAATATATTATGTCAATTCCATAAGGTATAATATTTATTTTGATATTTTTATTTAGTCCAGCAATCTGGGATCAGGTCAGTAAAATCCATTACAGAGAATTCTTAACGGCTTACCCGCCAATGCATAAATAATTTATGCATAGATATAAACTGTTAACGATTTTAATCGCCGTCCCCATGTTAAAATAATTAACTGCAACATTTTTTGCTGCATTAAGTTTTGACCGACACCCTTGGGCTGTTAGTGCTATAAAGTCGGTTAATCACTATTTCAAATGACTGAAATAGTGGTATTTGATCAAGGTGGTAGTGTACAAAAAAAAGATTAAATTGACTCACTATTAACATTCTCCAATAGACTAATCCTGTAACTTAGTAGGTGAATAGGTGTGTTTTTTGCCATGCCTGCATGTCTTTGGCGAGTGTACGTAGCAAGGCATTGGTAATCAGAATGCCGTTTTTCTGTAAACATCAGCTCCGTGGTAACCGGAATCCGGTAAACTGAAAGCTGAGGTTTGCTCTTAATGATTTTTTAATAACGGTTAAGTAAATATCGGAGTGGTAGAAGGAATGTACAATCAAGGTACCGTTGAGGGTGCTGCCAACCTAGAATCAGGTAGCCGTGTCTTCGTTTACGAAGTGGTGGGTCTGCGTCACAACGGAGAAGCTGATAAAAGCAACTACCCAATTCGCAAAAGTGGCAGTGTATTCATCAGAGTGCCTTACAACCGCATGAATCAGGAAATGCGACGTATCACTCGCCTGGGGGGCAAAATTGTTAGCATCCAGTCCCTAAATCCTCTACAGCCAGTTCATGGCAATTCCACACCTGTAAGTGCTAACAAAGAAGAGAAAAGCTCTGGCACATCAACAGCACAGCAACAGCCGGAGACGAAGAACAAACAAGGCAACACCATGACTCAAGCGAAGGCTAAACACGCTGACGTTCCTGTAAACCTTTACCGTCCCAAAGATCCTTTTATTGGTAAATGTATTTCCAATGAAGCCCTAGTGGGAGAAGGGGGGATTGGTATCGTTCAGCATCTCAAATTTGACCTTTCTGGTGGTAATCTGCACTACGTAGAAGGGCAAAGTATTGGTATTATCCCACCGGGAGTAGACAAAAACGGCAAACCAGAAAAACTAAGACTTTACTCCATTGCTTCCACTCGTCATGGCGATGATGTTGATGATAAAACCGTATCGCTGTGTGTCCGTCAGTTAGAGTATAAGCATCCAGAAACAGGGGAAACAGTCTACGGAGTTTGCTCTACTTACCTGTGTAACCTCAAACCAGGGGATGAAGTGAAAATCACAGGTCCAGTGGGTAAGGAAATGCTATTACCCGACGATCCTGAAGCCAATGTAATTATGCTGGCGACAGGAACAGGTATTGCACCAATGCGGGCTTATCTGTGGCGGATGTTCCAGAATGCAGAAAGAACAGTTAACCCAGATTACGAGTTTAAGGGATTTGCATGGTTGTTATTTGGTGTTCCCACAACTCCAAATATCCTTTATAAGGAACAACTTGAACAAATGCAGCAGACTTACCCTGATAACTTCCGCCTAACTTATGCTATCAGCCGCGAACAGAAAAATCCCCAAGGCGGTAGAATGTATATTCAAGACCGGGTAGCAGAACATGCAGATGAACTATGGCAGCTAATTAAACAGGAAAAAACCCACACCTACATTTGTGGTTTGCGGGGTATGGAAGACGGTATTGATGCTGCCCTTAGTGCTGCTGCTGCTAAGGAAGATATTACTTGGAGTGATTACCAAAAGCAACTCAAGAAAGCTGGTCGCTGGCACGTTGAAACATACTAATTTTGTCATTGTTCATTAGTCATTAGTCATTTCGATTAGGACTAAAGGTAATTCATACTAGTAGGGTGGGCATTGCTCACCCTACAATTGTTATTGGTAACAATTGAGGCAGATTTTGTGGGTATTAAGTTGGGAATCTTGGGATTAGGTACTGTGGGTACTGGTACAGTGCAGCTGTTGTCAGATACCACTGGACGTCACCCACTGTTAGAAGAAATTGAAATTTATCGTTTAGGAGTGCGATCGCTCACTAAACTCCGGGAAGTCTCGTTACCAGAAGGGGTGTTAACTACTGATTTAGAAGCAATTGTTAGCGATCCCCAGGTGGATATAGTGGTGGAATTGTTGGGAGGACTGGAACCAGCGCGATCGCTAATTCTCAAAGCCATTGCTGCTGGAAAGCACATTGTCACTGCTAATAAAGCTGTAATTTCCCGATTTGGAGATGAAATTTTTACCGCTGCGAATCAAGCTGGGGTATATGTAATGATAGAAGCTGCGGTTGGTGGTGGTATACCTGTAATTCAACCGTTAAAACAGTCTTTAAGTGTTAACCGTATTCATACTGTAACTGGCATTGTTAACGGTACTACTAACTACATCCTTACCCGGATGCAAACGGAAGGTAGTAGCTTTGATGATGTATTAGCTGATGCCCAACGTTTGGGTTATGCTGAAGCTGACCCCACTGCCGATGTAGATGGCTTAGATGCCGGGGATAAGATAGCCATTCTCGCTTCCTTAGCCTTTGGTGGACGTATTCACTTAGAACAGGTGTATTGTGAGGGAATTCGCCAAGTCAGCAAGACGGATATTGCCTATGCTGAAAAATTGGGGTTTGTGATTAAATTATTAGCCATAGCGCAACGCCATACTATATCCGCACCCCTTTCTGTGAGGGTACACCCGACATTGGTGCCCAAAGCACACCCCTTAGCTAGCATTAACGGTGTTTATAATGCTATTTTGGTAGAAGGGGAACCCATTGGACAGGTAATGTTTTTTGGTCCTGGTGCTGGTGCGGGAGCTACCGCTAGTGCGGTATCATCAGATATACTTGCCCTAGTAGCAGCCCTGAAAGCTAGTACGGCAAAGCCCAATCCTCTGCTCACTTGTAGGCATCAAGATTACTCTCAAATTGCACCCATAGAGGAACTGGTAACCAGATTTTATGCCCGTTTTCTGACTAAAGACCAACCAGGAGTAATTGGTAAATTGGGCACTTGCTTTGGTAAGTATGGCGTTAGCTTGGAGTCCGTAGTGCAAACGGGTTTTCACGGAGAATTGGCGGAAATTGTGGTTGTTACCCACGATGTCAGGGAAGGAGATTTTCGGCAGGCTTTGGCAGAAATTAGCAGTTTAGAGTCAATAGACAGTATTCCCAGTTTGCTGAGAGTATTATAAACATTATAGGAACTGTCAATAGTCAGCCAATCTCTAGCTAGTTTTCTACGTACTGTGTATTACCAATTACCAATTACCAATTACTCATTACCCATTACCCATTACCAATTACCTAATACCTTTGTTAAAGAACTAGTATAAACAACTCATATATGGCTTAATTTGGTTTAACACCAAATGTATCATATTAGGGTAATAACAATGACCAATAGCCCCTATTCCGATCCCAATTCATCTCGAAACAATGACCTCGGGTTTGACGAATTTATTGCCATTCTGGTTGCCTTTGCTACCATCGGGGCAATCATGTGGTGGTCATTTTCCCGCAAAGATTCTGGCTGGGAAATAACTGGTGTATCGTCACCTACACCAACACCGACAGCTTCCACACCTCCTATTTTTACCTTGCCAACACCTACTGCTGAGACTACTGTTAAACCTGAAACTGAGGCAGATTCTCAAGCAACTGCTGTGGAACCCAAAGCAACTCCATCCCCATCTGCCAAGATTTTTCCAGATGTGTTTTCTTCTGGAGTCTCCAAGTCAACCCCACAGGTACAAACAGTTATACCAGCAGCGGTACCGTTTATGGGAAATGCCATTAAAAAACCAGCAATCACCCAAGCATTTCCGGAAATTACCCAACCATCTCCTGTGGTCACCCCCTCTGAAACCAAGTCACCAATTCCACCACCACTGGCATTTAACGATGTAGATTCTAGTTTCTGGGGACATCGTTTTATTAAAGCCCTTTCTTCTAAGGGAATAGTTAGGGGCTATAAAGATTATACTTTTAGACCAAATCAACCTGTGAATCGTGCTGCATTTGCCGCTATTTTGCAACAAGCCTTTAAGAATACCCAAGCTACTAAACTCCCAATAGAGTTTAAAGATATACCGCCAAAATTCTGGGCAGATTCTGCGATTAAAGAAGCAATTGTCATGGGATTTTTGAAAGGCTATCCTGACAACAACTTTAAACCAGACCAGAGAATTCCGAGAGTGCAGGTTTTAGTTGCCCTTGTTTCGGGATTAAATCTTGCAGTTCCTCCCAACCCCAATCAAGTCTTAAGTATCTACAAAGATGCCCAAGATATTCCCAAATACGCTACCGATAAAATTGCCGCTGCGACTGTAAATGGATTGGTAGTAAGTTCAGATCCACAATTTTTTGAACCCAACAAAGACGCTACCCGCGCTGAGGTAACAGCAATGGTTCATCAAGCTTTGGTGCGTATGGGAAGGTTGGAACCAATTAATTCTAAAAACATTGTACGAACTCCTGAGAATTCTCCCAGCAATTAGTTTAGTTAAAATTCCCTCTTAACAATGAAAGTGGTCAAGAATGTGATTCATTTTACTTGACCACTTTTAATTATAGTCATATCCAACAGTAATTTTGGCATCAGCCAAAAACATAGCTGTTGCATAGATTGACTAGGCTTTTAAGAATCTGAAGCCCCCTCACCGGTAACTTGTGATTTCAGTGCAGAAATTTCATTAGTTAACTCTTGACGGGTAGAAGCTTTGAGTAAATAGCGGTAAACAAACCAAATGGAGTAACCAATACCAATCAACTCAAAGGTAGGTGCCACTAAGGGAATATCATTTAAAGCACCCAACACAGCCAAGACTATCTTCACGGCAAGCAAAGCTGCCACAATTAAACCAATGCTAACTAGGGGCTGTTTGTATTGGTTGAAAAAATTCCCCAGATAGTCAGGTAATGTCCCTAAAAAGTTAGAAACTAATCCTGCGTATTGTTGCCATTGTTCTTGAGACTCCATGGGAGGCTGGAGTTTGGTTATAGTTCCCGATTGGGTATTAATCTCGGGCATTTTTGCTTCAGTTGACTTAGTTTCAACGGATTCTGATTCTGGCATTTTCCCTTCCATAAATTCGACAGTTAAGTGAGTTGCATCCAGACAATGACAACCAGTCATGTTGTGGACGCTTGCAATGTACCACCATCTGTTGCACAACTGAGTTTAGGGTACAAAAGGATTTTGCTGTGCTGATCACAAACTGAACGGGTTTTTGATGTAGACGCACTACTGTGCGAGAAGGCTTTGCCTAATGTGCGGCTTCTCGTAGAGATGGATAGCATCTAACTACTTCTACTTTAGTTCCACAAGACAGCCTGTTTATAACTCACATGCAACCAACTAAACTGGTTTTACCCATGAATGGCGGAAGTATACGTCAAATTTCTTGATGCAACCCCCCTACCAATTTTAAAATCAGCATTCTCAATCCATCTTTTGGTTTTGCAACACCAAATCCTGAATTGGTATTTTGAACCCTGACTCTAGTGAGAACCGCAATGCTTGAAGTACAAATCATCCAAAAATCAGTCTATCCCTTGTTTGTACAAGTTTAAGTGCCGATTCTAGCTGATATTAGCGTTATCTTCACCAGCGATTCCTTTTTAAGGTACTGCAATAGATATTAATACTTAATTTCCCATGTTGTACCATTCTCAATAAAAGCAAAAAAACCGGGTTTATCAAGGAATAACTAGTGTTTATGTCTACTATTATTCTCAATAAACTCTGTTTTTTTTCTCTTGCAAGATTTTGGTAATCAAACTTCCATCAAACTTTTGATATATTCATCACTACTAGACTTAAAGACTGTTTTATGATATGGCAATCCTAAATAATTTTGAAAATTCCTGCCCAAAAGGGGCAAGGAATTTGGTAATAGGTTATTGGATTACCCATTACCGACCCACTCAGGGTGTAGCATTGCCCTCCCCATGCTAGTCCCAATCGGGGAAAATATTTTCAGCCTCTGGTCCACCAATGCCGATACCTGTGTGATATATTTCAGTATCAGCAATATTCATATTTTCCATTGATGCTTCATAGACATTTGAGTCAACAATGGTAGCCTTAGCCAAATTTGCTTTATCCATATTGGCTTGCTTAAAATTGACATTGGTCAGAAAGGCTGAGTCTAAGTTAGCTTCTTTTAAATTTGCTCCCGTGAAGTCAGCACCTTCAAAATTGGTGTTACTGAGGTTTGCACCTTGTAGATTTGCACCTCTCAAGTCAGCACCAATCAAATTCATACCACTGAGGTTTGCACCTTGTAAATTACAGCCTACACATGCCCTAGTTGATAATAACTTTTGCATATCCTGCGGATTTTGAGCGTTCGCTGAACTAGCAAACAGTAGGGGAGTTACTAGGGCAAAAGTAGCTAAAAGTTGACGAATCATAAAATTACCCCTTCTTAATCAGCTTGTTTCCGTTTTTTCCTCACGTATTTATTATCTCACTAAAGTCATGAAAGGTATAGATCCTTTACACAAGTATTAAGTGATCGGGATCAATTGTGGTTATGTTCTCAGAAATAGGAATTAATCCAAACTATTAATACATCAAGGTTTGGGGTTATGCTTCGCAAAAAGAAATTGTCGAAATCAAACTGTTAATATTTTTTAAGTCATCACCTGGAACATTTTCCCTTCACATGTAGTCCACTAGTATTGTGATGATTTGATTACATTTTGAAAAATCGATTTTCATGATTGATGAATAACTAAATTATATTGTCACTTTCAAAAGCTGACAATTGCATAAAATCTCGTATACACACATCTTGCACCTGGGCTAAAAACCGGGTTTCTTGAAATCTCTCAGTCTCAAAACCTTAATTTTTCGTTTAGAAACCCGGTTTTTTTGGTCTTGTTGAGAATGGTGCAAGATATGAGTATATAATAGTTTATTAACTCCGGCTTTTCCTGGTGTACCCAATGTCCGACAAGTATGCATTTTTCATATCCTAAACCCTTAATTATTCCTGCAATATCTTTAATTAATTCATCCATTACATAAGCCGAACACTTTTTTGGTTTCTGACTGTCGTTATAACCGCGCAAGTCAACAGCCACAACTCGAAAATATTACCCAAATTCCGGGATTTGATGTCGCTACGAATAGCAAAACTCCGGAAATCCATGTAACATCAACATTAAATAACTTTCACCCTGAGTGACATAGTACAGTTTTACACTGTTGGTGTTGATATATTCGTGTTGCCAAGAAGGTTTTAGCCCCTTCCCCTCTCCTTAATAAGGAGAGGGGTGGCTTTAGCCAGGGTGAGGTTTGTATTTAAGATTCATAGCTAGATTCAGCAACACCTTTATTCTTATAGTTTTGTGAAAAATAATGGTTCATTTTCAACGGCAAATTTCACTATACTGAAATCAAAAAGCAAAGCAATAACACATGGGCAATACAGAAATTCGTGGAGTCTGGCTTACCAAAACTGACAGTTTAGTTTTGAATTCTCAAGCCAGCATTGCTGAAGCGATGGACTTTCTTGCCGAAACCGGTTTTAATGTCGTGTTTCCTGTGGTTTGGAATCAGGCAAAAACTCTTTATCCTAGTCAAGTAATGAGGCAAACTTTTGGTGTGGAAATTAACCCCCTATATTTGGGACGAGATCCATTGGCAGAAGTAGTTAATGAAGCACACAGAGTAGGTTTAAAAGTCATTCCCTGGTTTGAATATGGATTTGCTAGTTCCTATAATCAAAATGGTGGTTTCCTATTACAAAAAAAGCCAGAATGGGCAGCCCGTGACTGTCAGGGTAAGTTACTCAACAAAAACGGTTTTGAATGGTTAAATGCTTTTGATACCCAAGTTCAGGAATTTTTCTGCAATTTAGTCCTAGAAATTATTAACAACTATGACGTAGACGGAATTCAAGGAGATGACCGTTTTCCGGCTTTGCCATGCGAAGGTGGTTATGATTCGGTAACTGTAGCCCGTTACCGTCAAGAGTGCGGGCAAAATCCGCCACAAAACCCCAAACATAAGCACTGGTTACAATGGCGTGCTGATATTTTAACAGAATTTTTGGCAAACCTCTATCAGCTAGTAAAAGCTATAAATCCTCAGCTTGTGGTGTCAATGGCACCTAATATTTACGATTGGACATTTAAGGAATATTTACAAGATACTCCTACATGGTTGGAAAGAGGACTACTAGATATAATCCACCCACAGATTTATCGTCGTGATTTCCTCAGTTATAAACGCATCATTGATAAATTGGTAAAGCAACAATTTACGGATCAGACACTGCCCAAGTTAGCACCAGGAATCTTAATAAAAATAGGTTCATACTGCATCAGTGCTGATTACTTAGTGCAGGCAATTGAATACAATCGCGCTTGTGGTATTCAAGGGGAAGTTTTCTTTTTTTACGAGGGTTTGTGGGAACATGATAATGCCTTAGCGAAAGTATTAAAAAAGAGTGTTTATACAAATTATGCTGCTTTCCCCACCTGATCGGAAAAAATTAAAAATTAAAAATTCGTAACTCCTGTAGGGGTACAGCACTGCTGTGCCCCTACAAACTACCTGGTGGGCGCAAGGTGGGCGCAAGGTGGGCGCAAGGTGGGCGCAAGCTTTGCGCCCCTACAAACTCCACGCTTATGCTTATTTCTAACTTGCTAAATTTGAATCTGTTGATGGAAAATTTCATCACAACCGTACTAACTTTTGTCTACGTATTTTTCCTGGTTGCACTGATGAATTGGTAAGACCATTATGCTTTTCCAACCCCTATTTTCAACCTAGTCCTCCACAGAAAAATCCTACAATTTTGCCATGAAAATAACTCTTAAGACTTAAGAGTTTTCCCTTCCCTATTCCCTATTCCCTGTTCTCTATTTTTAAGACAGATTTATCAATCCAATCCAAAATCATCTGGTTTACCTGTTCTGGATTCTCGTCATGGGGACAATGCCCCACATCTTCCAATTGCAGCAATTGTAAATTATTGTTGTACTGAGCAAATTGATTCCCAAGTGCCGGGGGAACAAATCTGTCCTTTTGTCCCCAAATTAACAGCATGGGAATTGTTAAATTAGGTAACATTTGCTTGACATTGGGACTAAAATTAGCTCTGATAGTAGCTTTAAATAGAGCCACAAAAGCACGAGCAGAACCCCGGTCTTGGGGAGGACCTGCTAAAATTTCTACCAGTTCATCTGTAATTCCCTCAGGGTTGGCATAGGCGATGGCAGCCCAGCGACGTAACAACCCCGGTCGACGCAGGAAGTAAAATAGAGGTTTAAGTAACAGTGGAGAAGCGACAATATTTTTAACTGTGGCTACCAAGGGATGTAAAAAGACTGGTGTCGCTTCTAACTCCAAAGATGGATCGGGTAAACTCATCATCACCACACCCTTAACCATTTCTGGATAAGCATCCGCAGCAGCGAGGGAAATCAAAGAACCAATGGAATTACCCACCAAGACTACAGGTTGACGAATAAAAGTCTGCCAAAAATCGTAAACCTGATCTACCCAAAGCTGTACGCTATAATTAACAGGGGCTTTCTGTGATGCTCCAAAACCTAACATATCTAGAGCATAGACAGTATGGCGATCGCCTAACACTTGCAAATTATGTCGCCAATGACCAATAGAAGCACCAAATCCATGCAGTAAAATCAGGGGGATTTCCTTTTCCTGGGGATGGGTAGGACGAACGAAAGTATAGCGGGTTTGCCAGCCTCTCCAAACCCAATCTCTTTGATTGCCGACCCGTTGCTGCCAGTGTACCACTTGGGTCACCTTTCCCTCCTCTTGTGCTGGAATTTGTGGATGTTTATTACTTTTCTAGCTTAATACCACGATTGTGAAAAAATTGGTTACAATTGGTTTGCAACAAAAAATAGTCAATAATTTCTACCCATTGGTATATTTATGACTTTTTAAAATGTAAGTAATACTGAAAAAATAAACAACAGCATTCATACAGCAAGGGCTAAATCTCTATGGCTCAAAAAGCAATTAGCAGCATTGTTTTACTCCAAGATACGTAAAACATGATCTGATTGATAACAAAGGGCGAAGGTAACATATAGTTAACTTTTGCTACCCTTGTGTAATCTTAGATTAACAATTGAACAGAAATCCTCTATGAGTGAGTAGAATGACAGATATAGGATTAGGAAACTACTCCATGGATTAGCTAGCCTATAACTACATCTTCATCCAAGTCCTCAGCTATCCAAGTGTCAACAACCCACCGAAGCGTCGGAGTACCGATGTAGCGGGGGTTTGAGATACAGCCCACAGCTGTTTATGCAGCGTAAACTTTGCCCCTCCTTTCTGAATGCCGCTAATCGGAGTACCGACGTAGCGGAAGTCAAAAGGAGGAAAGATAGATGAATGATTCTGAGGCATACTGTTCAAGATTAAACCAAAACTAGTCAAATTCTTCACAAACAATCAGCTTCTACGAATCCTACATGGCAGTGATCGACAAAAGAAGAACTCGCGATTTACCTCAAATCAACGAACGAATTCGCTTCCCCAAAATCAGGGTGATTGACACTGATGGTGCCCAATTAGGAATTATAACCCCGCAAGAGGCACTACAAATGGCGGAGGAAAAAGAATTAGACCTGGTTCTTGTCAGCGATAAGGCTGATCCGCCAGTCTGTCGGATTATGGACTATGGAAAATACAAGTTTGAGCAGGAAAAGAAAGCGCGCGAAGCAAAGAAAAAGCAGCATACCGCTGATGTCAAAGAAGTTAAGATGCGCTACAAAATAGAAGAACATGACTATAACGTGCGTGTCAAGCAGGCAGAGCGTTTTCTCAAAGATGGCGATAAGGTCAAAGCAACTGTGATGTTCCGGGGTCGGGAAATTCAACACACTGACTTAGCAGAAACCTTGCTTAAGCGTATGGCTGCTGATCTAGAAGCATTTGGTGAGGTGCAGCAAGCACCCAAAAAAGAGGGACGTAATATGATGATGCTCATCTCTCCCAAAAAATGACATCCTCCCCCACCAAATAAATTAAGGCGTTGCTGATTTGAAGTATGAATCCGGTTGTTTCAGACTAGCAAGTGCAACCTGTTGACAACGGTTTTAGAATCATGCAAAATCCTGCATCATACATGGATTCAGCAACGCCCAATTTTTGGTTATTAATTTCCCTTGTTTTGCTTGTGTTTGTTCTGTTCTCATCTTTGCATCACCCCATCTCCCCATCACCCCATACAAACTCAATCTCAAACACTTGCGCAAAACACTGCGCTACCACCGGACGTACCTCATCAACGGTGATTCCAGGAAGCCATTGAGCTAAACTACCTACAGAGCGATCGCGAATACCACAGGGTACAATCTTCTCAAAGCCTGTCAAATCTGGACAAACGTTAAGTGCAAAACCATGCATGGTAATCCAACGGCTAACTTTGATGCCAATAGCAGCAACTTTACGCCCTTCTAACCAAACCCCTGTCAAGCCTGGTATACGTTCCCCCTGGAATCCATAGGTAGCAAGTACGCGCATTAACACCTCTTCCAATTGTCGCAAATACCAGTGGAGGTCTTGACGATAACGTCGTAAATTTAAAATCGGATACCCCACCAACTGACCGGGACAATGGTAAGTTACTTCCCCACCTCGTTCGACTCTATGCACATCATACTCACATTTGTCAAGGTCAAATTTAAGAAATTCTTCACTGGCTCCCTGTCCTAGAGTATAAACCGAGGGATGTTCCAGCAAAATCAAGACATCTTCTAGTTGAGGATTTGCAATTCGCTCTTGCAAAAGCGATCGCTGCCATTTTAGGGCTTCCAAGTATGGAAAAATAGCTTTGTTTAATAGCACACATCGCCGTGAAGATACAAACATATTGCAAATATTGTTACAAATCTACGGTAATACTTAGTAAAATGTATTGAAAATTACAAAAAATCCAAAAATAAATTTCAAGCTATGCAAAGGATTTTAAAGGAAAGTAAAGGGAGTTGGTTTTCCAAAATACAAAATGCTAGTGTGAATATATAACCTCAAGGCGAAAGTAATTAGAAAAATTTTAATTGCTTTTGCCTTCAGATATAGACCTGATCGTAATTCATTTTCATACACACCCAAAACACATCAAAAAATATATTATTGAGTGGGAGAGTTTACATGAAGCTTGTCATCCACGGCAAAAATATTGAAATCACCGATGCAATTCGAGAATACGTGCATCAAAAGATTGAAAAGGCTGTGAATCACTTTCAAAACATCACAAACGAAGTGGATGTCCATCTAAGCGTAGCTCGCAATCCCAGAATAAATACCAAGCAAGCGGCAGAAGTTACTATATATGCTAACGGAAACGTTATCCGTGCAGAAGAGAGCAGCGAAAATCTCTATGCCAGCATTGACTTGGTTGCAGATAAAATTGCCCGTCAACTACGCAAATATAAAGAACGTCGTCAAAATAAGAAAAATCAACCTCTAGTAACTAACGAAATTATACCACCAGAAACAGTAGTACCAGTCGTCACAGATTTAATCGGCGATCGCACTCCCGAATTACCCAACGAAGTTGTACGCACCAAGTATTTTGCCATGACTCCCATGAGTGTAACAGAAGCCTTGGAACAACTGCAAATGATAGATCATGACTTTTATATGTTCCTCAATGGGGAAACCGGGGAAATAAATGTGATTTACGAGCGTAATCACGGGGGTTATGGGGTGATTCAACCCCGCCATCCCAATGGCAATGGTAATACTAAAAATGGCAAAGCAACCCAGGAGGCTGCGATGGAAAAATCCCATTCCCATAAGTAAATAAACAACCAACTAGATAGCGGTTCCTAATTTGTAGGGGCGCGGTTTCCGCGCCCTTACACCAGCAAGTTTCTTGCAATTAAAAATTAAGAATTAAAAATTGGTAACTCTGCGCCTCCCAAATCCTAATTTCTAACTCTTAACTCCCAAAACAATTAAAGATTAAACATTAAAAATTCGCAATTCCAAACTCCTGGGCGCAAGCTTTGCACTTGGTAGGCGCAAGCTTTGCACTTGGTGGGCGCAAGCTTTGCGCCCCTACAAACTATTGGGCGCAAGCTTTGCGCCCCTACAAACTATTGGGCGCAAGCTTTGCACCCCTACAAACTATTGGGCGCAAGCTTTGCACCCCTACAAACTATTGGGCGCAAGCTTTGCGCCCCTACAAACTTACATCTTGCACCATTTTCAACAAAAGCAAAGAAACCGGGTTTATAAACCAAAAATTAAGGTTTTTAGGTTCAGTGGTTATCAATAAACCCGGTTTCTCACGGTGGTGCAAGATATGACCAAACTGTTTTACTGGACGCCTGGTGGGTGCAAGCTTTGTGTCCCTACAAACTATTGGGCGCAAGCTTTGTGTCCCTACAAACTCCACGCCTCCTAGCTTTTTACCCTTTGTTGAGAGATTGCAGTGTTTTCAGAGTTTCCTCGACATGACCTTTAAAGTTAAACATCGAGTCGAAGACGTACTGCACAACTCCCTCTGAATCGATTACATAAGTAACGCGACCAGGAAACAAGCCAAAAGCTGCGGTTGCACCATATAGCTTCCGTACCTGGTCGCCTTTATCGCTAAGGAGGGTAAAAGGTAGTTGATATTTGGCGGCGAATTTTTGGTGAGATTCGGCAGAGTCCCCACTGACCCCAATTACCTCCGCACCATTTGATTTAAATACTTCGTATTGGTCGCGGAAGCCACAGGATTCCGCCGTACATCCGGGAGTGTCGTCTTTGGGGTAGAAGTAGAGAACTACTGCTTGACCACGAAAATTTGTCAGACTGACAGAGGAACCGTCTTGAGCAGGAAGAGTGAAATCTGGAGCAGTATCTCCAACTTTAACTGGCATAGCAACTTGATGATCTTAAATTCTTAACAAAATTTTACCTTGTGTGATGCTAAAAAATGGTATGCACAAAGATATTCAATTAACGAAAACCAGTCAGAACCAAAGCTACTTCGTTCGATGGTGCCATCGTACCACCACGACGCATTGGTTTAATGAGCTTTATGATCAGCTAATTCTAAAAAACTTTCTGGTTTGAATTGTTTTGAATTTGGATACAAATCTTCTTGATGATGGATTGATAGGTTCCCCTGCGCGTCTGCCCCGTAGTAGTATTACGAATTACGTAGCTTGCTTCTGCTGTTTGGGCAGTATTATTTTATGCGTCTGACTTCCCTAGATGTGTTTCGTGGCATTGCGATCGCTGGTATGATTCTGGTAAATATGGCAAGCATAGCCGCACCGAATGTGTACCCACCCCTACTCCATGCTGACTGGAACGGTTGCACCCCAACGGATTTAGTATTTCCCTTTTTTCTATTTATTGTTGGTGTAGCAATGAGTTTTTCCCTTTCCAAGTACACCGACACTAACAAACCTAGAGCATCCCTCTATTGGCGGATTTTTCGCCGTGCTGCCATACTTTTTGGTTTAGGGTTACTACTGAATGGCTTTTGGAACTACGATTTCACTACTATCCGCATCATGGGGGTATTACAGCGTATTAGCCTTAGCTACCTGCTAGCAAGCTTGATTATCCTCAATTTACCCCGTAAGGGACAATGGATAATGGCGGGGGTGTTACTGATTGGTTACTGGTTAGCGATGATGTACATACCAGTTCCTGGTTATGGTGCAGGGGAATTGACACGAGTGGGAAACTTTGGTGCTTTTATCGACCGTTTAATCATTCCCAAAGCGCATCTGTATGGGTGGGATGGTTTCCAAAATATGGGAGATCCTGAAGGAGTTTTTAGTACCATTCCTGCGGTTGTGAGTGTGCTTGCTGGTTATTTTACGGGAGGGTGGATACGAAGCAAAAGGGAAATAAATTCGCAAACCAGCATGGATTTAGTCCTATTTGGTTTAAGTTGCTTAATCATCGGTGGAATTTGGGATTTAGCATTTCCTCTCAACAAAAAGCTGTGGACGAGTTCCTACGTTATTTTTACTACGGGTTGGGCATTATTATTACTAGCAGCTTGTTACGAACTCATCGAAGTGCGACGAGTGCGGCGTTGGGGTAAACCTTTGGAAGTGTTGGGGTTAAATGCCATCTTCGTATTTGTCGCTTCTATCTTGCTGATTAAGATACTGGTAAAAACTAAAATTGGTGTCGGAGAAAAGGCTCCTAGTACCTATAATTGGATTTACGAGAATTTGTTTGCATCTTGGGCAGGTGGGTTTAATGGTTCGTTTTTGTTTGCCTTAGTAACAGTGGTATTGTGGATAGCTGTTGCTTACGGAATGTATAAACGACAATGGTTTGTGAAAGTTTAAAACTACTGCCAATTAATGAGATAATCTTGATTTAAAATCTAGATTTACAATATAATTTTTGTTAATTTTTGTTGTTTGAGTGCAAAAAAGTGCTAAAAATCAGGTACTAATAGCGTAGTATATATTAATATCACTCTCAATTTAGTTAGTTTTTGAGTCTCCTGACATCTTGTACCTGCATCAGAAAACAAATAAAAACCCTGATTTTTTCTTGATCAAGCTGGTGTAGAGGTCTTTTTTTCATTAAAGCATACTTTCTCTTGACTGAGCAATAACAATTCGGTCTGGATTCAAGTTTAGGGCTAGAACCTGGAAGCAAACTTGATACTAAAAGCAATTGGAGGGTATAAAATGGCAAATCACAATAATTTAGTAGATACCGTATGGCATAAATTACAGCAAGATTCAGTTAGTTGGGGATCATTAATACTTTGGATTTGTGGGCTAGCTGTACTGTTAGCAATGGTTACAATGTTTTCTGCTGTTTAGAAATACTTCCAGAAAATAACAATTTTCCCTGAATTTATAGAGTTTGATTAAGTCGGTGTCCTCTAATTTGGCACCGATTTTTAAATTTAATTATTCATCAGCAGCTTAATTAATTCCTGTGTAATGGGAAAGCCAGTTTTGTTTTCAAAATGGATAAACATAGGACTGGGATTTGCTTCTAAAAAGACATATTCTCCAGTAGGTTTAACACGCCAATCAATAGCTGTCCACTCTAACATAAATGCTTTAGCAATGACTAAACATTGTTGTTTCACAGATTCTGGCAAATCTATGGGAATTAACTCAGCTGATAAATCTTCTCGAAAGTCTACAGATGAACTGCGAATTTCTGCGGTATAAACTGAATTTCCAATTACATAACTACGAATATTTGTACCAGGTATATACTCTTGTATTGTGACTGGGGAAATACTTAAAACCTTATGCAGTCGTTTTGTTTCTAAATGTTTCTCTGTGACAAATTGAGTATGAGCACCACCATAAACTGGTTTAAAAATTACTTTTTCGTGTGTGTGAAAAAAATCCTTGACTTGTTCTACATTATTACTAATTAGAGTCGCTGGAATTGTTACACCTAGTTTATTTGCTAAGTTTAATTGTAAGGGTTTTTCTTTGTGAAACTGGTATGCACCCCAAGAATTAACCCATTTTGCTGGACAAGCTTGCATCAGCGATCGCAATGTACTTATGGAATCGTTAAATGCGACTCGTTGTTGATTAGCATCTTGTAAGGGTGGAACGTAAACACCAGAGAAAGTCCGCCAAAAAACGCTGTGAATGTCCTGGAGATTTAACTGACGTCCTTCAGGTAAGATTAAGCATCCTTCTTGGGTGTCAGGTCGCCAAGATATGCGTAATTGGGTAGGAAATAGACTGGTATTCAAATAATCTACTGTCGCACCTGCTTGGGTGAGAGCATTTTTTAAATGAACTGCATGAGCATCAGAAGCATCACCTAAAATTAAAATGTTCATTCTTTATTTGACCAATAACAAAGAACTAAATAATAAATAAATAAATAAATAAATAAATAAATAAATAAATGAATATATCTATTTTTGAAAATTAATGTTTCTTAAAAATGATTATAAAAAGAAACAGAAACAGTTACAGCATTGCTAAAAAATAACTGTAACTTGATTGTATATGCATAAAAGCTCCAAAATTTAGTTTTTGATATTAATAGTAAACATAGCAATCTCCACCTTCTTCACCTAAAGCTAATGTGGTCACATCTCCACCTTCTTCACCTAAAGCTTTAGTAGTAACTTCTGGCGGTTTAATGGGATAGCATGGTAAAGGATAAGGTTTGCAACCACCTTCTTCACCAATAGCTTCAGTGGTGAAAATGGGATCTCCATTTTCATGTAAAGCGTCTGTGTAAATACTCAATCCACCTTCTACTTGGAGTGCCTCTTCATTGCTGATTTCTTCTTCTAAATCTAGCTCTATAGATTCTAAATCAGAAATATCAAGAGCAAAAGGATGATTCATAATATTCTCCTAAATTCTATTTTCAAACCAGTTACTTTGTGATTTGAATTGAGAAAGACTTTCTGGCATCGATGATACCAGAAAGTTAAAGACCCTATAAGCAATTAGCCGTGAGCAAATATTCTGAGTGATTTCTCAATACTTTTAAAAATATAACTGCTTTTCTCTGTTTTTTGTTGCCATTTTGGCTGAAAATTTATTCCCAATAAACACTTTTAACAGGGAATAGGGAATAGGGAATAGGGAATAGGGAATAGGGAATAGGGAACAAGGAATAGGGAATAGGGAACAGGGAATAGGGAATAGGGAACAAGGAATAGGGAATAGTAAGCTAGTTGTATTACTCTTGTAGCTTTGATATTTACAGATATTCGCTCAGGAAATCAAAAGGATCGTCTTCCCAGCAAGGTTCTGGTATCATCATCAGTAAATTGCTATGGATATTTGCTTCAATTTCTTCAATATCTGCCCTTTCAAACAATTCCACTAAAACCTTCCAGTCTCTGTTTTTTAAGGGCATTAACACTGGGGTATATGTATCTATAGCTATTTTGTAATTAAAATCAGGGATTTGAGTTGAATCTAGCAAAGTATTTTAAGTTACTAATTATCAATACAAATGTTCTAATTGCCTGAGAATTTGACTACATAACAACAAAGCAAAGCACCATCCAAATATTATTTTACAAAAGGACAGGGATGCTATCATGATACCCACTCTTTGGGTGTAAATTTTATGGAGCAGTTGTTTCAACCTTTGTATAGCACAAAGAACGATATTAATGCGCAAGTCACCAAATAGAATCAAATTCGGATCTTTTAGTCAGGCAAAACCCTCACAAAATCAGGATTCTAGGGACTCTATGCCAGGGGTAGTTGCTTCTGGTAACCAAGAACAAACTCCTAATATTAAATCCCGATTATTTATGGTTTGGGGTTTATTCATTGCTATTACTTTGGGACTGGGTATTAACTTATACAATTTGCAAATTGTACGTGGACCAAAGTTAAGACAGAGGGCACGTAATCAGCAAATGGTTAATTTACGACCTTTTATGCCTCGTCGTTCGATTTTAGATCGCAATCAGGACATATTGGCAATTGACCGTCGTACTTATACTTTATATGCCCATCCAAAGCTGTTTCAACAGTCCAATCAACAGATAGCAAAGCAACTCGCGCCAATTTTAGGTCAAGAAGTCTCTAAGTTAGAGAAAAAGTTTGACAGCAAAAAAAGCGGTATTTTTCTAGCTTTGGCATTGAGTGAAGAAGTTGCTGATCGCATTTATGCATTGCGTTTAAACGGCTTGGAGTTGATTCAAAAATACTCCCGATTTTACCCACAGCAAGATTTGGTTGCCGGTGTGGTGGGCTATGTTGATCTTGACCGTCGCGGTCAAGCAGGTGTGGAATATAGTCAAGAGGAGTTATTAGAACGTTCTGGACAAACTGTGCGCATGAGTCGGGCAGGTAATGGGGCACTAATGCCAGATCATGCTCCAGAAGGCTTTCTACATTCTGATAACCTACGATTACAAATTACCATTGATAGTCGCCTGCAAAGAGCTGCCCGTGCAGCTTTGAAACAACAGATCAAAAAATGGCGTGCTAAACGGGGAGCAGTAATTGTTATGGATGCCTGGGATGGTTCCCTATTAGCAATGACTTCTTTGCCTACCTATAACCCAAATAAGTATTCTAAAGCTGATATCTCCCTGTTTAAAAATTGGGCAGTGGCGGATCTTTATGAACCAGGTTCTACCTTTAAACCTTTAAATGTGGCGATCGCCCTAGAAACTGGGGCTATTAATCCGAATAATAGCTTCAAAGATCCCGGTGAAATTCAAGTAGCTGACCGGGTGATCAAAAATGCTGAGAAAAAAGGTTATGGACGGATCAACGTCGCCCAAATTCTCCAAAATTCTAGCAATATCGGCATGGTGAAAATTATACAAAGGTTACAGCCTGCTGTTTATTATGGCTGGCTAGAAAGATTGGGACTAGGACAGAGAACAGAAACAGATTTACCTTTTGGAGTTACAAGTCAACTTAAACGTCAGGGAAAATTTATCGCTTCCCCTATTGAACCTGCAACTACCTCTTTTGGTCAAGGCTTTTCCCTCACACCATTACAGTTAGTACAAATGCATGGTGCTTTAGCTAATGGTGGCAGATTGGTCAGTCCCCATGTGGTTCGAGGTTTAATGGATACAAAAGGGCAAATGCATTATTCACCCCCCCAACCAACACCAAGGCAAATTTTCTCCCCCACAACTACCCAAAAGGTTGTAGAAATGATGGAAACTGTGGTAGCCAATGGTACTGGAAGAGCTGCCCATATTCCTGGTTACCGCATTGCTGGCAAAACTGGTACAGCTCAAAAAGCTAGCAAGTTGGGTGGTTACCGCAGCGATGCTAGAATCACCAGTTTTGTGGGCATATTACCTGTAGAATCCCCCCGCTATGTAGTTTTGGCACTAGTGGATGAACCCAAGGGAGCAAATGCCTATGGTGGTACTGTTGCTGCACCAATTGTCAAATCGGTAATGCAGTCAATAATTACTATTGAGCAAATTCCACCTAGTCAGGGAATCAGGTGAATGCTTAATAGGGAATAGGGAATAGCGAAAAGTGCGGTCTTGGGGGTTTCCCCCATGAGCAACTTTTCAAGAGAGGGAACAGGGAATAGGGAATAGGGAATAGGGAACAGGGAATAGGGAACAGGGAATAGGGAATACCAAGAAATAAATTATCCCATATTGTGGTACAGGCATCTTTGCCTGTATGGGTGGACAGGCAAGGATGCCTGTACCACTATCAAATTTTGGGATATTTTTTATTTGCAAGTCCCTTAACTCATATTTTGCACCATTTTCAACAAGACTAAAAAAAACCGGGTTTCTAAACCAAAAATTAAGGTTTTGAGACTGAGAGATTTGCACTCTTACCCGGTTTTGAGCCTTGGTGCAAGATGTGTGATGCCTGTACCTCTATCAAATTTTGAGATATTTTTTATTTGCAATTCCCTTAACTGACATCTTGCACGCCTCGTATTAATACTGATTTTTGATATTGTTAATAAACATATATTTTTATCAATAACACGAAAAATAAGGGTTTATAGCCTGCGTAGGCAGGCTTTATTTGTATGGTTCCTCACCCTTCTAGGGTGCAGGTGCAAGATTTTAGTTAAGAAACAGATTTTAAAAGTTTTAACTAGTAAGGATTTTCAAATGTGTTAGTTAGGAGTGAGTATACTCCAGGGTAATTGTACTTAAGGCTAATTCAAAAACGTTAGTATATTGAAGAGTAAAGTTGCATAATTAGCCTGATGAATTTAGGAAATTTTTTTGAAAACAAAATTTTACAATCTGCTCTTTTCTTGTTATTTGAAATATTCCGTCATAAAATTATAAAATGCTTCATCGAAGAAAAAACATGTAATTTACCACTACCACAACATGAACATGATTTTTTAATATTAAAAAGTAGTATAAGTATTTTATCCAATATATTACTTTTTGTTGTTAAATGGTTAGGTTTAGCCTTTTGGATATGGATGTTATTTATATTAATATATTCTAAGTTTCTACCCTCTTTAAATCAGCATTTTTTTAAAGGTGCTTATTTCAACGGAAATAAACAACTTACTTATAAAAGATATGGTGACAAGCTTAATTTCAATAATAATCAGAGCATATATTTTACTTTAGTACCAACTTTTATTACTATGACAAGCTTTTTCTTTGCCTTTGCCAATCCTAATAATCAATGGGATAAAATATATAAAATTTTTTTGCAAATCGGCTTTTATTCGGTTTTCCTCAAATCTATTTTTGAGATTAAAGAAAATCAAAAAGAAATGTTATTAATCCTTGTAATAAGTTTATTAGTTAGCATTTTTATTTTTCCCAAAATATAATTTTTATAATTTTAGAGTCTATAGTTTACCAATTACCAATTCCCAATTCCCAATTCCTAATTCCCAATTCCCAATTACCTAATAAGTATTCTTCAAAGCCTGTTCTATGGAACCTAATTCATGAAAATCCCGAATCAATTGATGGGATTTTGATTCTCGTTTTTGCAGTATTTCCTTAAGGGGAGTCAATAAATGAAGGTCAGAATCCTCTTTGAGGGCTAATTCAGCAGCTTGTAAAATTGCTGTAGAATTTGCAAAAATTTCCTGATTGTCAAACCCTTGTTGTGCAGAAACTTGATGTTTTTCAGCATCAGGTACAATTGCTCTTTCCGTTAGGGATTTATCTAAAATCATACCTTTTAACAAAGCCAGTAACCCAGCATAAATAGAAAAATCATCACAACTATCACAAGCCTTAAATTCTATGCGACCGACTTCTGCCGGAATACGTGCAATTTTTGTCAATGAAGGTACACTTTCAATTAGTTGTTCGCTCTTTTCTACAAATACCATTGCTGCTGGTCTCCTCCCAGTTCTGACAAATGTCCTCACAGAAAGTCCCGACCATAAACTACCTTCATAAAAAGGAGAACTATAACTAAAAGGGACAATATAAGGACTATAATAAGTCAGCTTTTTGCCAATATCAATTACACTTTCATAAGATAAACCCGCTACGGAAATATTTAAGTCTGGACCATAGGTTAACATAGGAATATGAGCAGTTTGTTTTTCCGGAGAAGCTTGTCGTCGTTGAGTTTCATAATTATTTAATGGTGGTTGGGGTTGAAAACTAGAATGAAAGGGATTAAAACTGACTAACACTGGTGAAAAGCCAAATTGTGCTGCAACTTCACACAATAAATTAAAACTTGATGACAATTCTACAATCGTACTTGCAATATCTGAGTGGATAGTTGTTCTAATTTCAATCCCTTTGGGAAGACAGTCGATTACATTTGCAGATTCGGAAAATCTTTCAAAGCCTTCAATATACCATCTCTTTTTCTTGATTCCAGCATCTCCAATTCGTAACTGGGGATAGTCACTAGAATAGGTGGGTAATCTTTCAACAATTTGTTGAAAATCAGTAAATTTGGTTCTAGAAAAATCCGCAAACTTGCCTTTGGAATCGACAAAAGCAACTTCATGCTCAATACCAAAATAAAACATTATTTATGGGTGTTATATACCTAAAATTAATTCTTTGTGAAGACCATCAATAACTAATGCTACAAATTATTCATGTTCCTATGAAAAAATTTAC
Organism: Nostocaceae cyanobacterium; assembly: GCA_030065825.1. Classification (GTDB taxonomy): domain Bacteria; phylum Cyanobacteriota; class Cyanobacteriia; order Cyanobacteriales; family Nostocaceae; genus JASJCY01. The sequence goes on from JASJCY010000021.1 coordinate 51,562, forward strand.
AATTACAGTAATTTATATAAACTATTTACCTTAGTTGAAATTTTTTGTCAATAGCCAATGTATGGAATCTGTAATTAAGGGAGCATCACAAATTTTGAGCAATAGCCTTCTAGGCTATCACTACAGGAACTTAGCCCACCTGTGTGGGTTAAGATAAAAATGTACCTCTCAATTCCCCTGCTGTCCATTCCCATCGTATAAATGCTTGTAGATGCTTGGGGAATTCCGCAGAATTAGTTAAAAGCTTTGGCAATAAGCACCACATTCTGCCACTCCAACCCAAGCTAGTATGGATTTGTGGACAGCTAGAGACGTAAGTTTATGACTAGTGCGGTTGAATCTGCTTACAGCAGCGAACAAGTAGCAGCTTGGCTGCGTGGACTTTTAACCATCGCTTGGGCAGATGGTGATTTTGATGCTCAAGAAAGACAATTAATTGCCAGCATCACTCAAGATGAACTGGTTCCTGGTATGAACTTAGACTCATTGGATACCATTGAACCCGAAGAATTAGCATCGGTGTTGGGTGAAGGTACTCCAGAAGCAGAAAATTTCTTACGCACAGCGGTGATGGTAGCAATTGCAGATGGTACATATTCCAAAAGCGAGGACTATCTTCTCCACCAGTTGTGTAAGGCTCTAGGAGAGCCAGAAAATATTTTAGAAGCCCTACGCCATACCTTAGAAAATGGTGATGGACAGATAAGTCAGGCGATCGCAATACCAGGCAAACCTCAACTTGATCCACTTGCTCCCCTGCGTCAGTGGTTGGATGGGTTAGATATCGATGAGCCTAGAGTTGCTCGCTTTTTGTGCAAAATGATTCCCCCCCAATGTCCTTTTGAACGAGATATCAAGCTGTTTGGACGTAAAATTGTTCATATCCCACCATTATGCAAACTTAATCCCCTTTATGAACAATTGGTAGGTTTGCGTTTTCGTGCCCTTTCTTATCTCGCAGATGATTGTGGTGAAGATATTTCAGAGTATATTTAGCTAATGCTTATGTTTCATTAGTCATTGGTGATTAGTCACTCTTCACAGACTTTGGCTAATGACAAATGGCTAATGACAACCCTCATGTAACTGATACTATGCAATTTATTGATCGAACAGAAATTGAAGTGGAAGCAGGTAAGGGGGGCGATGGTATAGTTGCCTTCCGCAGGGAAAAGTATGTACCAGCGGGAGGACCTGCTGGTGGTAATGGGGGACGTGGTGGTTCGGTAATTTTCTTGGCTACATCTAATTTACAAACTTTATTAGACTTCCGATATCAGCATCGTTTTCAAGCACAAAATGGTGCCCGTGGCGGTCCCAATAACTGCACGGGAGCATCAGGTAAGGATTTAATTATTAAAGTTCCCTGTGGGACTATGGTTTATGATGCCGAAACTGGAGATTTAATTGGTGATTTGGTCAAACCTGAACAAACTTTGGTGGTGGCTGAAGGGGGTAAGGGTGGACTGGGAAACAAGCATTTTTTAAGTAACCGTAATCGTGCCCCTGAACATGCTCTTCCTGGGCTTCCGGGAGAATTTAAACACCTACGTTTGGAGTTGAAGTTATTAGCAGAGGTGGGAATTATTGGTCTTCCCAATGCTGGTAAATCTACCTTAATTTCGGTTCTATCCGCAGCACGTCCCAAAATCGCTGACTATCCCTTTACTACCCTCATACCTAATTTAGGAGTGGTGCGCAAACCCACGGGGGATGGTACGGTTTTCGCGGATATTCCAGGACTAATTGAAGGAGCTTCCCAAGGTGCGGGGTTAGGACACGATTTCCTGCGTCACATTGAACGCACACAGGTACTATTACACCTCATTGATGCTACTAGTGATGATGTACTCAGGGATTACAACACTATTGAGCAAGAATTAATCGCCTATGGGCACGGTTTGGCAGAACGTCCGCAGATTTTGGGGCTAAATAAGATTGATGCTGTCGATCGCCAAACCGTAGATTTAGAAGAGTTAGCAACCCAGTTAAATCATCTCTCCCATGCCCCAGTATTCTTAATTTCAGCAGTCACTGGTACTGGTTTAGAAGCTATGTTACAGGAAATTTGGGGAATTGTTGATGCTCTGTTTGTGGAGGAGGAAATGGAACAGACGCTCATGAGTTAATACATAGCAGATTTTTGTCCAATGTGGTCTATTCCTCTTTGTTTCTCCAGGTTTTGACAAATAATACCAATTTGAAAAAAGAATGCGACAGATGATTGCTTGGTAGGGAATGGGTAAACCACTGTCCTACTACAATTGGATCTGTTGCAAATATTTTTTGATTTGGTATAAATTATGAAGATTTAGATAAGTTAGTTGAATATTGAGTTAAGTTACGAATAAATACGGGATTTTAGAGTTATATTTTTTTAGTAAAATACCTAGTGTCTATCCGATAGAGAGTCGCTGATACGCCTATGTGTCTAAGTCATTTCAAATGTTTTACCACTAAGACACGAAGACGCTAAGGTGTTTCGCGAATTTTGATTCATGTATTTTTTATTTAGATAACATAGCAGTTTTGTTTAAAAATTATAATGAAAAAAGCATTTTTGGCGGCAGGATTTACTTTTTTATCTTTGATGATGCCCCTTGAGGCAAAAGCTACAACCTTTAGTAAAATGTACCTTTTTGGAGATAGTCTCTCCGATCCCGGTAATATTTTTAATGTCACCACAGCTGCTAATCAAGCCAATGAATTATTTCCTGGGCTGATATCTGAAGATGCAATCATCCCACCAATTGACCCACCTGTTCCCCCCTACGATGAGAGTGGACGTATATCCAATGGTTTAATTTGGGCAGACTATCTTGCAGAGGATCTCGGTTTAAACCTAACTCCTTCTACAACACTTTCTCTATTCTCCCCTGTTAATCCCACACCTTCTCCCATCACTATTTTTGATGGTCAACCTGTAGTTAGTCCTTTCTTCAATGGTTCTACTACTAACAACGGTGTTAACTTTGCTTTTGGTGCTGCTCAAACAGGACTAAGAGGTAGTACTGAGTTCGGTGAGCTTGTACCAGGGGTACTTACACAGATTAGTTGGTTTACAAATGATCTAAACTTGGTAGGTCAGCAAGCTGATTCTGAAGCACTTTATACCATTTGGGTGGGTCCCAATGATTACTGGGATCAACCTGATGCTAATCCTATAGTATCAGTCAACAATATCAAAACTGGTATTCAATCGCTCTATAACATTGGATCTCGTAATTTTTTGATACCTAATTTACCAGATTTGGGACGGACACCTCGTGGTTTAATTAGTAATGAAGAATCTCAACGCCTCAGCAATTTAACTAACACTCACAACTCTTTGTTAGATACAACTATCCAAGATTTGAGATTAGAGTTGAATGACATTAACTTAGTCTCTTTCGATGTTTTTTCATTATTTAATGACACCCTAGAAAATCCAGAAATATTTGGTTTTGAGAATGTAACTACACCCTGCATACTAGATATAAGCTGCGATCCGGATAAATATTTGTTCTGGGATGATCGCCATCCCACAACTATTGCTCATCAGACGCTAGCAAAGTTTGCCTTAGCAGAATTAGAAGCTGAGCATAAATCTGTCCCAGAACCCAGTTCGATATTAGGTTTAGCCCTTAGCGCTCTCGCTATAGGTTCAACGGTGAAGCAAAAGGAAGATATTGCTAATCCGTAAACAGTATAAAAAAGATGTAGGTTGGGTTGTAGCTTGCTTCCCCGGAGGGGTAGCATGTAGACGCAACAGCGGCTTTGAGCAGAGTAACCCAACAACTCCAACCGATTGAGTTGGGTGGAGGGGCTACGAAATTTCAACACTTCCAAGACTTTTGTCAGTCAACCAGGCAAAAGGAGTTGGTTTAGAAGCGTGAACCTCAACTATTGATTTTCGCTCAGCAATGAATGAAGTTGATTAAATGCAAACAATAATGGTTTGTGTGCCCAATAAATTGAACAAATCTTCTAACAACTCAATTGGATACAGGTTAAGCGTCGTAAAAGACGGGTAAAGTTTGGTAGGAGTGCAAGCTTCAATACAAACATAAAACCGCTCAAACCCTCTTCCTTCTTCCCTCTTCCTTCTTCCCTCTTCCTTCTTCCCTCTTCCTTCCCTTTGACAAATCGAGTTTCTGTATGAGCAGACTGCATAACTATAAACTTACCACTTTACGCATTAGACACCCATTCCATCAATGGCTTCCGTTTTGTTCGTACACAATCCTGTAAATAAAGATTGATTAGACTTTGATAGGGAATACCTGTTTCCTCAGCAAGCTGCTTAAAATACCTAATCACCTCATCCTCAAGCCTAATTGTCACCTGTTTTTTCAGCTTTTTAACATAAGGATTCCTCACTGATTGGGAAAAATCATATTCTTCTCTCATGATAAAAAATCAATGTATTGTTGACGTTCTTGTTTAGTTGCTTTACGAGCAGAGATAATACGGATAAGCTCATCATTTTCTTGGTAAAGATGGCAGACCACCATTAATCTAAATAAACTGCTCATACCTAGCAATATATAACGATCCTCTTCTACAGAGTGTTCCGGATCGTATATCAAACGAGCATTCTCATCATAGAAGACCGTTTGTGCTTCCTCAAAAGAAACACCATGTTTTTGTTCATTAGACTCGGCTTTTTGTTCATCCCAGTCAAATCTCATTTTAATTATACATACATTGTATTTACAATGTATTTTATATCCAACTAGAGGATCCTATTCCATCACCTGTGTGGAGTTATATCAAATTTCCCAACCATCCCCAGGGTATAAATTTATCTTATCCCCACCTCATGTAAAAATTTATGAACAAAGCGTTACAAAATTTAGTATGATAACTTTATTAACCAAAGTAAGTATTTTTGCTCATTGCGATGATAGCGGATCGATTTCCCTGGCTAACCGCGATTATAATGCTGCCCCTTGTAGCTTCCTTCCTTATCCCCGTACTGCCTGATAAAGACGGCAAACAAGTACGGTGGTATGCCCTAGGTGTGGCAATCGCGGACTTTGTCTTGATGTGTTACGCCTTTTGGAAGCATTACGATGTTAGCAGCGCTACTTTTCAACTCGCGGAAAAGTATGCCTGGGTGCCTCAGTTAGGCTTTAACTGGGCAGTTTCGGTCGATGGTATCTCCGTACCGTTGGTATTGTTGGCAGGATTTGTTACTACGCTTTCAATATTTGCAGCTTGGCAAGTTAATCTCAAACCCCGTCTGTTTTATTTCTTAATGTTGGTGCTGTATTCGGCACAGATTGGGGTGTTTGTTGCCCAAGATTTTCTGCTGTTCTTTATTATGTGGGAACTGGAATTGGTTCCTGTCTACCTACTAGTTTCTATTTGGGGTGGACAAAAACGGCGTTATGCAGCGACAAAGTTCTTACTGTATACTGCTGCGGCTTCTATCTTTATCTTAGTAGCAGCCCTGGGAATGGCACTTTACGGCGACAATATTACTTTTGATATTGCGCAACTGGCTGTTAAGAATTATCCCCTAGCCCTAGAGTTACCCTTATATGCAGGATTGTTAATAGCCTTTGGTGTAAAGTTGGCTATTTTCCCCTTGCATACCTGGCTACCTGATGCCCATGGTGAAGCTTCTGCCCCTGTGTCGATGATTTTGGCGGGTGTACTCTTAAAAATGGGTGGATACGGTCTAATTCGCTTCAATCTAGAAACCCTTTCCGATGCTCATATTTATTTTGCCCCCGTTCTGGCAATATTGGGAGTTGTAAATATTATTTACGGGGCATTAAATTCCTTTGCTCAGACTAATATGAAACGCCGTTTGGCGTATTCCTCCGTTTCCCACATGGGGTTTGTCTTACTGGGAATTGCTTCCTACACCGAGTTGGGAGTTAGTGGAGCAATGTTGCAGATGATTTCCCACGGTTTAATTGCAGCGGTGTTATTCTTCCTCGCAGGAGTAACTTATGACCGCACCCACACCCTGTTAATGGATAAAATGGGTGGTATTGGTCAGGTAATGCCCACGGTATTTGCCCTATTTACAGTGGGTGCAATGGCTTCTTTAGCTCTCCCTGGCATGAGTGGTTTTGCTAGCGAATTGACAGTATTTCTTGGCTTCACAAGCAGCGACATTTACAGTTCTACCTTCTCTACTGTCACCATCTTCCTAGCCGCAGTGGGAGTCATCCTCACACCAATCTATCTGCTTAACCTGTTACGACAAGTATTTTACGGAACTAGTGTCAAAATTTCCTGTGACATTGGCAACGCAACTGTGGAAAATCAAGATGACGAGGGAACAGTTTGCTTTGGTACAGACTGCGTTTTACCTGGTGAAGCAATATATAGAGATGCTAGTACCCGTGAGGTATTCATTGCTGCTTGTTTTCTCCTACCAATAATTGGGATTGGTTTATATCCCAAACTGGCTACCAATATCTACGATGTGAAAACTGTAGCGGTGAATACTCAAGTACGCCAATCCTATATCCAAATCGCCGAAACAAATCCCAATGTCTATGCTCGCACATTTTCTGCTCCTCAAATAGGGGAAACTGAAGCAGCACCGCTTTTAGGAGTTATCAAATAAATCGATTAAACTCCATTTTGGTTAGGCGATCGCACTTTGATGGGTGATCGCTTTTTCTTATTAGGACTTACACCACTGGCATATTCAGAACTTACGCAACTGGCACATTTAATCTAAAACTGTCACACAATAGTAATTTGTCTATAATGCTTGTAAATCAAGGAACATAGAGTTTGACTCAAATTTAAGTATGTGTGCCAGTTCCCATAATTTTGTGACGCGCAGCTTAGTCCTAATATTGATAAGCTATTCCACATTTAAGAGGATGTTTGTCAAGTCTAAAAGCTTACTTAAAACCTCTGTGGGTAAACCTCTCTCCTACTAGTCCAGAGGCTTTGAAACCCCACTTCCAGCATTAAAAGTTTTTCCGCTTCCCTCACCCCTAACCCTAGTTAGCGGTGGCTGGAATAGCAAAATCTTGATTTGGCGAAAGTAGGGAATGAGGAATCGGGAATCGGGAATCGGGAATCGGGAATAAGTAAAGAGAGATTTTTTATTCCACCGCTAATTGTTAAGTTTTATTTGAATTCCGAATAATGATATTTTCTTCCCAATATGTACATACAGTTACCATTTTCAGTAGAACGAGATTTCAGGGTTTACAGCAACCTATTTTTTGCTATGATATGGGTATGTCTAAGTTTACCCTACCATTTTTTTTATCACGATTTGTTGACATTTTTATATAATCGTTTATTAATATCTTGCACTACTGTCAGAAACCATTGTTTTGCTGGTGGAAGTTTTGCAAACACCACCCCTAATTGTTAAGCTTTATTAAAAATCTGAATAATGATATTTTCTTCCCAATTTGTACATGTTTGAGAACAGTTACCATTTTCAGCAAAACGAGATTTCAGAGGTTACAACCCCATATTTTTTGCTATAATGGGGGTATCGGCAGGTTTACCATGGCATTTTTTTTATCATGATTTGTTGACATAATCATATAATCTTTCCATGACATCTCTTACGCAGATTCCCGATTTCTCGAAAAAGCTTTATATTGAAACTTGGAGTTTGTCAAGAAGATAAGATATTCTTAAAATATTCTTTTGTAGTTGAGAACTAATCTTGATCTTGTGCAATTCCTAAAAGATAATTATTCCTATCAGGAAAGTATTGAGGTGATTCTTTCACGTTTAGTAGTTAGTATTGAACCTTTTCCTCCAATGTAGTTGAATCCCCTGGTAGGGTAGAATACCAGCATTGATTGACTTTATGGGCTTCTACCTCAAGAATTTTAGTACAACCCGGAAAAAGAGTTTCGTTTTCTTTTTCTTCTACTGCTCCTAAAGGATAATTAATTATATTTTCGGAAAAGTTTTCAACTACGTAGGTCACTATCAAGTTTAATCAGGAAGACAATCCAGTAGTTGCAATCAAAGAAGCTATTGGAGTTGATTTAGGTTTAAAAAACTTTGCTATAACTTCCGAGGGGTCAAAATATGAC
>JASJCY010000199.1 GCA_030065825.1 Nostocaceae cyanobacterium
GTGCCCTAGGCGCAAACTATTTTTTTCAGATTTGAGGATTTTGACGCAAGAAAGCACTTTTTTTGTCAAGGTTATAAAACTGTACTATCACTAATTCGTTCCTATTCCTCTATGATGATGCTTAAAGCTGTTCTGGTCAGGGTTTGGGTCAATTGCCTAAGAGCAAACCCATTATACTTTTTGCTAATGTCAAGAAATCATCATCTAAAAATTGGCAGGGTAAACCAACGGTCTCTTTCATCTTAGCACAAAAAGACAGGTTGTAACCATTGAAATTCCGTGCCTCAGGCGCAAACTATTTTTTTGAGATTTGAGGATTTTGGCGGAAGAAAGCACTTTTTTGTAAAAGTCATAAAACTTTAGAATTAACCCATGGGTTAACTAACTATTTCCCAAAGAGAATGGAGTAACCCTAAAATACAAATCAAAAATAGATAATCAATAAAAAATCAATGAAAAATTTGCAATTTTGTTGGTATTGCCTGCAACTGGGTTTGTTGATATTGCCAGTTATACCATCTTTGGGAACTGTAATTCTGGGCTTAATATTATTACTCACATTATTACAACAATATCCCACAATTATCCGCCGCCTTGAAAACAGGGGATTTGCCCTTTTGAGCGTTTTACTAATCCTGAGTGCTGTTTTCGCTTTTGATAAGAGGGAAGCATTTTTGGGGTTATTTAACTTCTTACCCTTCTTTCTAGTCTTCGCTGGATTCAGCGTCCTGATTCAGACACCAGCCCAACTAAGAAAAATATCTTGGATTCTGGTAATAACTTCCATTCCGGTAGACATTTTTGGGTTTGGACAAATATTTTTCAACTGGACTACTCCCAAATGGTGGGAAAGTATTTTTGGTTGGGCGATCGCAGCAGGAGGAAATCCACCAGGTCGCATGGCTTCGGTATTTATGTATGCTAACATCTTGGCTGGTTATCTGGTGATAGTGTTTGTCCTGGGATTAGGATTGTGGCTGGAAGCTTATGGAGGATTGAGAAGCACAGGGGACACGAATTCTACACTCTCCCAATCACTCCCTTCAGGTACGCCACGGGGGGTGGAATTGCGGGTAGACACGGAGTGGCTTCTGCAAGTAGGCGTTCCCCCAACAACGCGCTTAACTCGCGCACGGGGGTGGACTCACCATCTCCCCATCACCCAATCTCCCAATCTCCCTTTCCTCTTCCTGACGGTAGTAGTAATTCTCAATTTCGTTGCCTTGATTTTAACCAATTCTCGCAATGCTTGGATAATAGCTCTAGTAGCTTGTTTGGCTTACGCACTTTACCAAGGCTGGGGAATTTTGGTAGCTGCTGTGACTGGGGTAGCTACTAGTGTGGTTTTAGCGGCTTTTGCTCCTTCACCTATCGCGGATTGGTTTCGGAAATTTGTACCAGCATTCTTTTGGGCACGATTTAATGACCAACTTTATCCTGACAGACCAGTAGCGTTAATGCGTACAACCCAGTGGGAGTTTGCTTGGTCTTTAACTATGCAACGTCCTTGGACTGGGTGGGGCTTACGTAATTTTACTCCACTTTATGAAGCACAAAAGCAAATTTGGTTGGGTCATCCCCACAATTTATTTTTGATGCTATCTGCGGAAACTGGGTTACCTACTACTCTTGTATTTTGTGGCTTAATTGCCTGGATATTAATTAAGGCTGTGCAAGTCTTGCGAAACTCCCAATTTCTCCATCAAGCAGACAAATTAATATTTTTTAGTTATATTGTCGTTTTGGGAAGTTTAATATTGTTTAATGCGGTAGATGTGAGTATTTTCGATTTACGTTTGAATATACTTTCATGGTTTTTATTGTCTGGAATTGCCGGAATTGTATATTTCCAAGAACAGCAAAAATATAGTAGTTATAGAAAAAGTTAACAATGCCTAAATTATTAATTATAATTAGTCATACTATTATTTTGGTAATATAGTAATCCGGTTTGATAAGCCCTGGGGGCAGATTACTTTAATGGAAATGTTCCGCGAAGGTCAAGGTTAAATTACTCGTAGAGACAGGGGACAGGAAAGAAGGAAGGTAAAATTGTACCGAATTTTTATTTTTAAGCGCAAGGGCAGGCTACGCCAACAAAAATCAAATAAGACTCCTATAGTTTGGTAAGAGGTTATTGATTCATACACAAAAAAACTTGATTAAAAAAAATACAAATCTAAAATTTAACTCTACCAATTTTATTTAAATTATGAATATTGGGAGATTCAGATTCTTGACTTATTGAAAAATTTATTAATCTTGTTTTTCACAAATTCTTTAAGATTGCTATATATGATTATACTGTGTCTAAATAAATCAGTAGAATAATTTCTTTTCTTGAAACTTTAGAGCTTCAGCATAATTTATTTATTTTTAAAATGCTACAATAAATAGTAAATTATTTCAGTGTATACACTAAGGTGATAGTGGATTTTGTTTAATAGAATCTTAAATATCCAGGTATATAAAGCTCAGTTCCAGATTAGTCAGTGTTGCTGGCAGTTGGAAAATGCAATATGGGGCATCTATTATAGGTGCCTTTATTCTTTTTTATTAATTTTTTGAAGTGGATTCATACATATATATTGTATTTGTAAAAAATGCTTTTTTTTGTGATAAACAATTTTCTTATCAGCAATAAATTATGATAATTAAGTAGTTGTACGAAACTAAGTAAGTACAAATAAAACTATAGCGCTTCCTAATCTGCTGAAGTACAAAAGGGCAGGCAAGGATGCCTACCCCACAATAATTTTAGTAATTTCATCTGTACTTCACCAGACTGAGAAAAGCTATAACTAGTTAAGGTCGTCATTTGTCAAAGGGAAGGAAGAGGGTTTGAGCGGTTTTATGTTTGTGTTGAAGCTTGCACTCCTAACAAACTTTAGCCGTCTTTTACGACGCTTAACCTGTATCCAATTGAGTTGTTAGAAGATTTGTTCAATTTGCTGGGGTTGGGCACAGAAACCATTATTCTTTGCATTTGATCAACTTCATTGATTGCTGAGCGAAAATATTTGAGGTTCACGCTTCTAAACCACCTCATGTGTGCAATTAGAGCGTTGTGTATCAAGTTCTTTGAAGCTGCCTAAAGCTATTTGAAGAAAACGAAAATACTCATTGTTCCTTCATTCTTCGTCCTACACCATTGGGCGATGTTTGAAGCAACTAGCTATATTTTAGCACTTCTTCCTTCTTCCTTTTTCCTTCTTCCTTGAAGGTCGAAGACCTTCGGTCATATTCATCAGTAAAATAGGGTATAGCGAATCAAAAGGAATACACCTAGGTAGTCAACCTCTATGTTTTCTCAAGCTGAATTCTTACAGTTTACTCAATGGTCAGGTATTGCCACCCTAGTCTTTGCAGCCCTGACTTTGCTAGCTTTCATTTTCAAATGGGGCTTTCGCTTCCGATTGGTGGGTACTACAGGCTTTATGATCGTGCTAACTGCTGGTTTATTCACCCTTTCTTTGGCACCTCTAAGCCGCACTGTGATTCCCGGGGCAGTACGTTATAGTTTGGTTTATGATAATGGGGCTGCACAGGCAGTAATTACCATCACACCTGAGATTACCCCTACAGAATTAGAAGCTACTCTCCGTCAAGCCGCTAGCGATTTGTATTCTTTTGGGCGTTCTGGTTTAGGTAAAGAAGATAAATTAACTATTCGTGCCCGCACTGTTATTCATCCACAACCAGGACTTTCAAAACCATTATACTTGGGTCAAGTCAAGCGTTCGTTAGCTAATCGTGAAGATTCACAAATGACTATTGACATTTATCAAAATAAGTTTGCCCAATTGCCAAAAACAGACGCTTGATGGAGAGTTATGAGTTATGAGTGATAAATTAATAACTCCTAACTTTCAACTCCTTTGGTTCTAACTCCCAACTCCTGTATAGACGCGTCAATAGCCTGACGGCATGGACTACCCCTACGGGGAACGTTTCACGTAGCTTGCAAAAGAAACCGGGTTTCTATGGGTGGGTAACCGATAATCAGAGTATATAAACCAAAAGAAACCCGGTTTCTCGACCCTCACGAGATTTTATATTTGTTTTATAAACACCCTCTAAGGCGTGTCTGGAACAACTCCTAACTCCTAACTCCTGACTCTGTCAAAAATAATGCTCGATAGACTAATAAGTTAATTTTTTTTGTGTATCAAATTACAAAATTTATTTTATTTATGTAAAATATTAACTTGGGACTCTCAATCTTGACCGGACCAATTACCCATTACCGATTACCCATTACCAATATGGTACTGTTAATGAACTAGTTATAATATGACGAATCAATTTACAGAAAAGTTGTCTACTCAAGCGTCTACTTCGTTGTTGTCACTGGCGATCTCCCCAGCCAGAGTGATTCGTGGTTGTGGAGTATTGCAAAGGTTGGGAGAAGCGATCGCCCATTTGGGAAAGCGTCCCCTAATTGTGGGTGGCGATCGCACTCTGGCTATGAGTGAAACTCACCTGCAACCAGTTTTAGAACAGCAGCAGTTAGAATTTGCCCAAGCTTCCTATGGTACTGATTGTTCGGAAGCTAGCCTGAAGTATTTGCGCAAGGCTGCTAAGGAACATCAAGCCGATATGATTATCGGTATCGGTGGTGGTAAGGCTTTGGATACGGCGAAATTAGTCGCCCACCAGTTGCAATTGCCAGTGGTAACTATTCCTACTTCGGGGGCTACCTGTGCAGCTTGGACTGCCCTTTCTAACGTCTATTCAGAGCAAGGGGCGTTCTTATATGATGTACCTTTAGATACTTGTCCCGATTTATTAATCCTTGATTATGACATTGTTAAAACTGCACCGGAATATACCCTGGTAGCGGGAATTGGAGATGCGATCGCTAAATGGTATGAAGCTTCAGTGAGTAGTGGCGATTCGGAACAAACCCTAATTATTGCTGCTGTACAACAAGCACGGGTATTACGGGATATTTTATTCCAAAAGTCGGCGATGGCGCTGAAGCAACCGGGAAGTGAAGCTTGGCGAGAAGTAGTAGACGCGACGGTATTACTAGCTGGGGTAATTGGGGGATTAGGAGGGGCACAATGTCGTACTGTAGCGGCACATGCGGTGCATAATGGTTTAACCCATGTTTGTGGGGGTAAAAGCATTCACGGGGAAAAAGTCTCCTATGGAATTTTAGTCCAGTTGCGTTTAGAAGAAATGGTGGCTGGAAATAAACTAGCTGCTGCTGCTAGACAACAGTTATTGAAATTCTACACAGAAATTGGACTGCCGCAAAAATTGGCTGATTTGGGATTGGGTAATATCACCCTGCAAGAATTGCAAACAGCCGCACAAATCTCCCTTGCTCCCCATTCTGACATCCACAGACTACCATTTCAAGTGGCGCTAGAACAGTTAATGGCGGCGATGGTTTCTACCACTGCACCCATCGAAACAAAAGAGACGATAAATATCCTTTCCACCAGGGGAATAAACAAAGAGGGAGAAGAGGCACAAGAATGAGTTTGGATTGGCTAGCCCCCGCAGAACGTATACAAACCCTACCACCTTATGTATTTGCCCATCTAGATCAACTAAAGGCAAAGGCAAGGGAGCAAGGGCATGATTTAATAGATTTAGGTATGGGTAACCCCGATGGGGCAACACCGCAACCAGTGGTAGAAGCAGCGATTAAAGCTTTGCAAAATTCCGCAAATCATGGTTATCCACCCTTTGAAGGAACCACCAGTTTCCGCCGTGCCATCACCAAATGGTATGATCGTCGCTACGGTGTGGTTTTAGACCCAGAAACCGAAGCATTACCCCTGTTGGGTTCTAAAGAGGGATTAACCCATTTAGCCTTTGCTTATGTCAATCCAGGGGACTTAGTCTTAGTGCCTTCTCCTGCTTATCCTGCACATTTTCGCGGTCCATTGCTGGCTGGAGGAAAAGTCCACAGTTTGATGCTAAAACCAGAAAATGACTGGTTGATTGACTTAGCAGCGATTCCTGACGCTGTTGCACAACAGGCAAAGATTCTCTATTTCAATTATCCCAGTAATCCCACCGCTGCCACCGCACCTCGGGAATTTTTTGAGGAAATTGTGGCTTTTGCCCGTAAATACGAAATTATGCTGGTGCATGACTTATGTTATGCCGAGTTGTCTTTTGATGGCTATCAACCCACAAGCTTGCTAGAAATCCCTGGTGGGAAAGATATCGGTGTGGAGTTTCATACCCTCTCCAAAACCTATAATATGGCAGGTTGGCGTGTCGGTTTTGTGGTGGGTAATTCTGATATAATTGAAGGTTTGCGGACGCTGAAAACCAATATGGATTATGGACTGTTCGCAGCACTGCAAGCCGCAGGGGAAAGCGCTTTACAGCTTCCGGATATTTACTTAGAACAAGTGCAAAAACTTTACCGCACTCGCCGAGATTTTCTCATCCAAGGCTTAGGGGAACTGGGTTGGGATATTCCCAAAACCAAGGCAACTATGTATGTGTGGGCGAAGTGTCCCCTAGGCATGGGTTCCACAGAGTTCATCCAGAAGGTATTAGAAAAAACCGGAGTAGTTTTCACCCCTGGTAATGCCTTTGGACTCGGTGGTCAGGGATATGTGCGTATTAGCTTGATTGCAGATTGCGATCGCTTAGGTGAGGTTATCCGTCGATTAAAGCAAGCTGGTATCCGCTATCAACCAGAGGCTGTGGTTTCCAGTTCACAGTAGAATTGTGGAAATGGAACCACAAATGCACGCAGATGCACACAGATAAAAGAGATAAGACAGATTTAATTATTGCTGGTTTTCATGCCCTATCCGAACCTTTACGGATTAGGGCGTTGGAATTATTACGAGAACGTGAACTGTGTGTATGCGATCTATGTGAAGCCTTGGGGGTGAGTCAGTCTAAGCTGTCGTTTCATCTCAAAGCCCTCAAGGAAGCCCATTTAGTGAGGGCACGTCAGGAAGGACGCTGGATTTATTATAGTGTAAATCCGCCCCAATTTGCATTGTTAGAAAAGTATTTGCATGGGTTTAGCGGTTTGAGTCAAGTTTCTCCCGCAACCCCTTGTTGTGACTAGGGTAAAACCCTCACGGGCACGACGTCGGTAGGGGCACGGCGTCGGCAATGTTACTCTATAAACCGAGATATTGTGGATGCCGTGCCCTTCCGAGAGGTTGTGAATACCTCCTTGTGGGCAGGGCGTGGGTAACATTATTCTATACCCCGAGAAATTATGGATGTTACCGTGAGGGCACGGCGTGGGTAAGATTATTCTGTACCCCGAGAGATTGTAGATGCCGTGCCCTTACACCGAGAGGTTGTGAATACCCCTGTGTGGGCACGGCGTGGATAAGATTATTCTATACCCCGAGAAATTATGGATGTTACCGTGAGGGCACGGCGTGGGTAAGATTATTCTGTACCCCGAGAAATTATGGATGTTACCGTGAGGGCAGGGCGTGGGTAAGATTATTCTATACCCCAAAATATCATTGATGCCGTGCCCTTACACCGAGAGGTTGTGAATACCTCCTTGTGGGCACGACGTGGGTAAGATTATTCTATACCCCGAGAAATTATGGATGTTACCGTGAGGGCACGGCGTAAGTAAGATTATTCTGTACCCCGAGAAATTATGGATGTTACCGTGAGGGCAGGGCGTAGGTAAGATTATTCTGTACCCCGAGAGATTATGGATGCCGTGCCCTTACACCGAGAGGTTGTGAATACCCCTGTGTGGGCACGGCGTAGGTAAGATTATTCTGTACCCCGAGAGATTGTAGATGCCGTGCCCCTACTGGTTCCTCAATAATTCGTGGGGTTTGGCATATCTGGAGTTCTTTGAGTTTTTCTGGATTATTAATCAAGTAATCTTGCAGCAAATCACACCCCTCTACCAGTAACTTTTCTAAATCCAAATTCCACAGTTTGATGGTACCGTCTCCACTAGCAGAAGCAATGGTTTTGCCGTCTGGGGAAAAACTGATGCCAATAACCTCTCTGCTATGTCCCCTCAAGGTTTTGATTAGTTTGCCATCAATAGTCCACAGTTTGATGGTGCTGTCAAAACTAGCAGAAGCGATGGTTTTGCTATCTGGGGAGAAGCTGACGCTAATAACTATACTGCTATGCCCTTTCAAAGTTTTGAGTAGTTTGCCATTAACATTCCAGAGTTTGATGGTGTTGTCGTCACTAGCAGAAGCAATGGTTTTGCCGTCCGGGGAGAAGCTGACGCTAATAACCTTACTAGTATGTCCTTTCAAGGTTTTGATTAGTTTGCCATCAACACTCCACAGTTTGATAGTCTTGTCGTCACTAGCAGAAGCAATGGTTTTGCCGTCTGGGGAAAAACTGACGCTATTAACCCAATCGCTATGCCCTTTCAAGGTTTTGATTAGTTTGCCATCAACAGTCCACAGTTTGATGGTGTTGTCGCGACTAGCAGAAGCAATGATTTTGCCGTTCGGTGAGAAGCTGATGCTATAAACGGAATAGCCATGCCCTTTCAAGGTTTTGATTAGTTTGCCATCAACACTCCATAGTTTGACGGTGCTGTCTGCACTAGCAGAAGCAATGGTTTTGCCATCCGGGGAGAAGCTGACGCTATTAACCCTACTGCTATGCCCTTTCAATGTTTTGATCCCTTTGCCATGAAAACTCCACAGTTTGATGGTGCTATCGTCACTAGCAGAAGCAATAGTTTTGCCGTCCGGGGAGAATCTGACGCTAATAACCTCTCTGCTATGCCCTTTTAAGGTTTTTATTAGTTTGCCATCAACACTCCACAGTTTGACGGTGCTGTCTGCACTAGCAGAAGCAATGGTTTTGCTGTCCGGGGAGAAACTGACGCTAGAAACCCAACTGCAATAATTGCCAGAACGATTAGAACCAAGGCTACTGCCCTTATGAGGCTCTGTGCAATGCCCTTTCAAGGTTTTGATCAGTTTGCCATCAACACTCCATAATTTGATGGTACGGTCTCCACTAGCAGAAGCAATATTTTTGCCGTCCGGGGAGAAGCTGACGCTAGAAACCGAACTGCTATGCTCTTTCAAGGTTTTGATCAGTTTGCCATGAAAACTCCACAGTTTGATGGTGCTATCGTCACTACCAGAAGCAATGGTTTTGCCGTCCGGGGAGAAGCTGACGCTAGAAATCGAACTGCTATGCCCTTTCAATGTTTTGATCAGTTTGCCATCAACAGTCCACAGTTTGATGGTACGGTCTCCACTAGCAGAAGCAATGGTTTTGCCGTCCGGGGAGAAAATGACGCTAGAAATCAAACTGCTATGCCCTTTCAAGGTTTTGATCAGTTTGCCATCAAGAGTCCACAGTTTGATGGTCTTGTCCCCACTGGCAGAAGCAATGGTTTTGCCATCCGGAGAGAAGCTAACACTCGAAACACTACTGCTATGTCCTTTCAAGGTTTTTATTAGTTTGCCATCAACAGTCCACAGTTTGATGGTATTGTCCCAACTAGCAGAAGCAATGGTTTTGCCGTCCAGGGAGAAACTGACGCTATTAACCCTACTGTTATGCCCTTTGAAGGTTTTGATCAGTTTGCCATCAGCAGTCCACAGTTTGATGGTGTTGTCGTAACTAGCAGAAGCAATGGTTTTGCCATCCGGGGAGAAGCTGACACTATTAACCCTACTGTTATGCCCTTTCAAGGTATTCAATTCAATATCATTTAACCTGTAAATGGCTTGGTGCAATGTTGCCACAATTTGGGTTCTGGTGTCGGGTTTGACCCAAAATTTGGGTGTATGTTTTAATTTATCCCCTGCCTTTAAACTTTCTATCAGTCCTTGTCGATCTAGATTTGATGCGAAATTCTGTTCACTGAGAGTCCTGATCTGGTTGATCCCGGCATTTATGCGACTTCTGTATAATTCTAACCCAAATACCACTGCTACTGCTGCTAATGCCATCAACCCTGCACCAGCAATATAAGCCTCTCGCAATCGCTTCTTTAAAAATCGATTTAGCTTTGTTTCCGCTTCCTGACGTTGCTGTCTCTCCCTTTCCAGTTCCGCTAGTAATTCCACACCCCTTTGTTGACGAATAAAAGCTACGAGATAATCATGAACTAATTGATAGCAATCAGCAGGGGATTGGGGAATTAAAAATACAATTCCCGATGTAACTAAAATCTCTAAAACTAAATCTAATTTATCTACTTCAGCAGCCAAATCTGCTGCCAAGTCAGAGCGAGTTTTCAGGGGACGAGTGTTGTTTTCATCGGTGAGTAAATATAAAACTAATTGTGCTACCCGTTCATTTTCTTGCCCGCAGTCTTTAACCACTGCTGTTAAAAATCTATCGACAAGTTTTTCTTTAGTTCCATATTTCTTATATTGCGCTAGAGTGGTAATTTTCTCAGTTTCCAATTGTGTCCCTACCACCTGTAATTCAATGGGACGCACTTCCCCCAATTCTCCCGCCAAATCCCGCACCAATTCATCAATCAATGCTGGTTCTAAAGCAGCAGAATTTTCTGTGAGGCTGTAGATAACTTTTTTGGCTTCATCTGGGGAAAAATTACCAAAATAGTAGCGAATATCTTTGTTGAGAATATCGTTTTTAGTTACCTGTAAATTAGTCAGGCGATCGCATTCTAATAAATAATGCAAATAATCTTCTCGTAGCGATAAAATTACTTTCACATAGGGAATATCTATACTATCCAAACACTGGTGTAAAAAATCCCAAAATTTGCGCCTATCGCCAGGTTGAGGACAGTTAAAGAAAAATTCCTCAAATTGGTCAAATATGAGAATTGTTAACAGATTTTGGTCTGCATTGTAGCGTAATTGTTGCAGAATTTCCTCTTCATACTGGTTCCCAGTCTCTGGCTGGGAACCCATTTTATCAAAGGCTCTGCCTTGAGTATCATTGGTGGAGGCAGAGCCTCCAGGGAGGTCATTCCCAGGTAGAGCCAGGGAAGGAGTTATATGTATATCTTCATACTGGTTCCCAGTCTCTGGCTCACACTGGTTCCCAGTCTCTGGCTCACACTGGTTCCCAGTCTCTGGCTGGGAACCCATTGTATCACAGGCTCTGCCTTGAGTATCATTGGTGGAGGCAGAGCCTCCTGGAAGGTCATTCCCAGGCAGAGCCAGGGAACGAGTTATATGTATATCTTCATACTGGTTCCCAGTCTCTGGCTCATACTGGTTCCCAGTCTCTGGCTGGGAACCCATTGCATCAAAGGCTCTGCCTTGAGTATCATTGGTGGAGTCAGAGCCTCCAGGGAGGTCATTCCCAGGCAGAGCCAGGGAACGAGTGGTGGAGAAAAGTTTATTCCTCAATTTCCGCAACCAATCTGTATAAACCCGTACTACAACAGGCAAAGAATTACGACCTTCCAGCAGGGTAATTTGCTGCAAAGCTGGTACTAAACCCGCTGTTAATAGGGAACTTTTTCCTACTCCTGAAGGACCGTGAATTACAATTAATTTATTATCGGGACGGCTGAGACGTTCAATTAAACGATCTACATCTTCCTTTCGTCCAGAAGCGACAATTTCTTGGGCAATATTGTCTGTAGGAAATTCCCTTTCCTCCTCAAGAGAATCCAATCCCACTGATGCAAATGGTACTAAAGCAGGGTGAATAACTTCTCGTTGCGATCGCAATCTTCCTGCACCAATAAAAGCCCGCAAGCCATACTGTTGTTCGACTGCAAATTTCTCTTGTTTAATGTGAAATGCTTGGAGATATTCACCTAACTGAAAGTAGAGATTTCGCAGTGCTTCTAAAATACGAATATAAAGTTGGGGATGGTAATCTGGGATAGCTTCTTGTTTAGCGGTTTCCAGTTTTTGTAGTGCTGATGGTATTTGATTGAGATGCTGTTGTGCTTGGGAGATTACAAATAAGTACCAGCTTTTATAGAGTTTGGTAGTTAGTAACACCTGGCGTTTTGAACCCGCGTAGGTGGGTTTTGTTCCTGTAGCCTTAGGCTTAAAGTCTGTAGGAGGAGTTTCATTGATTTTTAAAGCAATTTCCCCATATTCTTTCGCTTTACCCCAATCTTTCCTTTCCAGCGCTACTTCAGCCAGAAAACCATAAGCATATGCCAATCTCCTATTATTAGGATAGGTTTGGTTTAACTCAATTGCTTGGTTAGCAAGCTTTTCCAAATCATTCCACTGTCGCAGTTGAAACAGGGTTTCCCCCAAAGAACTGATAAACTTAGCGACTAAATCCAGGCGATTTATTTGCTGTAATATGCCTACACATTGCTGATAATAATCCCGTGCTTGGGTGCAAGCAGTTTCATACTCGTTACGATGTTGCACCGCATATCTGCGCCACCATAACCCCAAATGGAAGAGAATACAGGCTTGTCTTTCTTCCCTCCTTCCCTCCGGGTGGGGAAACCCCATAGGGTGGGGAAACCCCACCCCTACGTTGTTTTGCCAAAATGCTAGACTTTCCTCCCACAATTGACGCGATCGCACCATATCATTGTTTGCATAGGCATCCCGTCCTAAAATAAATTTCTCGGAGGCTTCTAGTTCTGGTTGATGATAGCCACGATTTTCTAATTCCTCCAGTGCTGATTCAATTTCCCAACGTTTACCAGCACCCATTGCCAAGTTGAGTGCAGCATTACTGATAAACTGGTCTGCACCAGCTTCTAAAATCGTATTGAATACCCCATCTGCTTGTTGTTGGAGAAATTTGATTAACTCATCAGTTGCGATCGCAAACTTAATTGGTGCCCCAGCATAACTATAAAAATCTGGTGCTAACCTGACAAATTTTTGCAATACAAAATCGTTAATCCACAGTACCAAGGGGAAGGGAAAAGTCTTAGGAAAGTCGTCCCGTACTTGGTTCATGGAAATTAACAAGTCATCCAGCAACTTCACCGATTCCAAACCAAACAACATCACCCCATCTGGTGTCTGGGAACCGATTTCTGCTTCTAGGATTGAATACAGGTTGCTTGCTGACTTATCCAGGTTGATTTCCCGAATTTGTAATCCACAACCCTGTCGCAACTCTTCCAATGTTTTCTGTTGTAGGGTGCAGCGGTTGCAGCGAACCACAATCAGGGAAAATCTCCCCTGGGAAAAAGTTATTGCCCGTACAAGCTTAGTAAGGGTTTGCTGGTTTTGTATGCGGATATCTTCCTGGTGGTTCGACTCACTCATGGCTGAAATTCCCTTGTTTCCGCTAAAACTGGATTAATGCCAAACCAGCGTCCCTGGTTGTCGTGATATTCAAATACAAACAGACTACGCAATAAAGTTTGGTAATCTGCTTCACCAGTCACCCTTTGTCGCTGTGTAACTTCTCGTAGTAACTTCCATTCATCATCTGTAATGGCAGTAACTAAGCTCTCTCGGTAATCACGGATAGAATTTTCCAGACATTCACGGGATATAGGCGGGTCTTGGGCTTGCAGACAACTATAAAGCAGACCCAACAGGTTCCGCACGTGACCACCACTAATCCGGCACAATCTATCTAAGGTCGCAGTACTATCAAACACCTCGGTAATAAAATTTAAACGTTGCCCTGGGTCAAAAGTAGGAAAAGCCCTAGCCAACACCATCTGTCTTAATTGTGCCATTCCTTGCTGATGTTCGCTGCCATCCCGTAACTGCACTGGCACCATTGGCAACACTTTCGGTGCAACTCCACCCCCCAGGCGATTTTTCAGCGCTTCTACCTCATTAGAAAACATCAACACCAAAGGGATGGTATAAACTAGATGACAATTGAGCTTGCGTAACTGCTCACCCCGATCTACAAATAGGTATTCTGGTTGCGATCGCTCAGTGGTTTTTGCCCTTGGATCTACCCGATCCAAATTATCGACAATCACCACTAGTCCTTTCTTGAACCTCTGTTTTAACTCCTGATTTCCCCGTCCCAGAACTTCTTCATTAATCGATTGTAAAATATTATTAGTTTGTGGTTCCAGGTACTGCCTTAACTTACTTCTCAATTTGGGGCTATCTTTGGTTTTAGCGGTAATTTTGGCAATTTTCAAAGGTAGAGAAATTTCAACTTCCTTCACCTCTATGGGTGTCTGCAAAAAATCGATAATTTCATTCAGTAATTTCCCCAAATACCCTGGTCTAAGTTCAATACCAACCTCTGACAAACTTTCACTCACTTGACGGGTAATTGCCAACATGATATCAGTCACATCTACATCTGCCATATCCAAGTCTTGGGTAGATTCAAAATACACCACATGAAAGTCTTGCCACCTTAACTCCGCTTCCAGCCGTCGCAATTCCGTAGATTTACCACAACCGATGTGTCCTGTAAACAATTGGCAAGTAGGCTTATTTGGCGATAATCTGGTGATAGTCCGCTGCAATTGCTCAATTACCTTACCTCCCCGCACAGAAGCAAAATCTATGTAATATCGCCAATCTTGAGAATTATTAAATACTAAAGTTCTACTGGGGTCACAACTTGCAAAAAATTCCTGTAAATCCAGTTTGGGTGTCATTTACTTATCCCTGTAAGCGGATATACTGATATCTTTGTTATTACTTTCAATTTTTACCTTACCCTGTCTTATAAACTACCAAAAAATAAATTATCCACCCGCTTAATTAAACCTTAAGGGGGGAGACAAGTTACTAATCCGTTCGGTGTTCTAAGATTACCTATAAAAGTTTCTCCCCCTCTTCCCCCTCTTCCCCCTCTTCCCCCTCTTACCCCTCTTCCCCCTCTTCCCCCTCTTCCCCCTCTTCCCCCTCTTCCCCCTCTTCCCCCTCTTCCCCCTCTTCCCCC